>DATMAN010000009.1 GCA_035560005.1 Burkholderiales bacterium
GCCGACCCGCCAGCTGGTGTGCTTGCACATCGGCTCGTTGGCGAGCAGTCTGCCGCGCAGCAGCTCCGGTCCTTGCATATCGGCCATGTCCATGTCAGCCCTTGAGCAGGAAACCCGGCACGCCGCTGATCGACCCGGCCCCCATGGTAATCACGACATCGCCCGCCTTGGCAGTGGCCAGAATCGCCGTGGGCAGTTCCTGAATCGATTCGACGAAGATCGGTTCCACCTTGCCGGTCACGCGCACAGCGCGCGCCAGAGCCCGGCCGTCGGCCGCGACGATGGGCATCTCGCCGGCGGCATAGACCTCGGTGAGCAGTAGCACGTCGACCGAAGAGAGCACCTTGACAAAGTCCTCGAAGCAGTCACGCGTTCGCGTGTAGCGGTGCGGCTGAAAGGCGAGCACGATACGTCGGCCGGGAAAGGCGCCGCGCGCGGCCGCAAGCGTGGCCGCCATCTCGGCCGGGTGATGCCCGTAATCGTCGACCAGCGTGAAACTGCCGCCGCCGGGCAGCCGAAGTTCGCCGTAGCGCTGGAAACGACGTCCTACGCCCCTGAACCCGGCCAGCGCGCGCACGATGGCCTCATCGGTGGCACCCAGCTCCATGCCCACCGCGATCGCGGCGAGCGCGTTCTGCACGTTGTGACGGCCCGGCAGGTTGAGCACGATGGAAAGGTCGGGCAGTGCCTGCTCGTGGCCGTTGGCACCCGTGCGGCGTGTGACCCGGAAGCGCATCTGCCCGCCGGCATCTGTCACGTCGACGGCCCGGACCTGCGCTTGCTCCGAAAGCCCGTACGTGGTTACCGGCTTGGTGATGATGGGAATCAGGCTGCGCACATTGGCGTCGTCCACGCATAGCACCGCCATGCCGTAGAAGGGCAGGTGCTCGACAAACTCGAGAAAGGCGTGGCGCAGCCGCCCGAAGTCGTGGCCGTAGGTCTCCATGTGATCGGCGTCGATGTTGGTCACCACCGCCAACACCGGCTGCAGGTAAAGAAAGGAGGCATCCGACTCGTCGGCCTCGACCACGATGAATTCGCCACTGCCGAGCCTGGCGTGCGAACCGGCCGCCTCGAGCCGGCCTCCAATCACGAAGGTCGGATCCATGCCGGCTTCGGCAAGCACGCTCGCCACGAGACTCGTCGTCGTGGTCTTCCCGTGCGTGCCCGCTACCGCTACGCCCTGCTTGAGCCGCATGAGCTCCGCCAGCATCATGGCGCGCGGCACGACCGGAATGCGCCTGAGCCGAGCGGCCGCAACCTCGGGATTGTCAGGCTTGACCGCGGTGGAGACCACCACGGCATTGGCCGCCGACACGTTCGCCGCGTCGTGACCGACGTGAATCCTGGCCCCCAGTTGCCGTAGTCGCTGCGTGGCCGCGCTCTCCTGCAGGTCCGACCCGCTGACCTCGAAGCCGAGGTTCAGCATCACCTCCGCAATGCCGCTCATCCCGGAACCGCCGATCCCGACGAAGTGCACGCGCTTGACCTTGTACTTCATGCGGCGGCCTCGCAGCAGTCCGCGACCTGGCGTGCGGCGTCCGGCTTGCCCAGCGCCCGCGCCCTAGTGGCCATCTGCAGCAGGCGTTCGCGAGTGAAGCCCAGCAGCAGATCGCACAGGCGGCGGGGCGTGAGTTCGCTTTGCGGCAGCAGCACCGCAGCTCCAGAGTCGGACAGATGGCGCGCATTCGCGGTCTGGTGATCGTCCACCGCGGACGGAAAAGGGACCAGCACGCTGGCCACGCCCGCAGCCGCCAGTTCCGCGACCGTCGTAGCGCCCGCCCGGCAGATCACGAGATCGGCATCGGCATAGGCGCCCGCCATGTTCTCGATGAACGTAACCACCCGCGCCTCGATACCGGCTTCGCGATAGGCCACCTCCAGTTCCTGCAGATGTGCGCGGCCAGACTGATGAGTGAGCCGCGGGCGGACCGATTCGGGCATTAGCGCAACGGCGCGCGGCATCGTCTCATTGAGCACGCGTGCGCCCAGACTGCCGCCGATCACCAGCAGCTGCAGCCGCCCCGAGCGTCCCGCGAAGCGCTGCTCCGGCGGAGCCAGCCCGGCGATCGCCTTGCGCACCGGGTTACCGGTCCAGACGGATTTGGGCAGCACACCCGGAAAAGCAACCAGCACGTGATCGGCGACTTGGGCAAGCACCCGGTTCGCGAGTCCAGCGACCGCATTCTGCTCGTGGATCACCAGCGGGCGCAGAAACAGTGCCGCCATCATTCCTCCGGGAAAGGTGACGTAGCCGCCCATGCCCAGCACGACGTCGGGCCGCACGCGAAATAACACGCGCGCGCTCTGAAAGAAGGCGATCAGGAGATTCAGCGGCAGTAGCGCGAAGCGCAGCAGCCCCTTGCCGCGCAGTCCGCCGAAGCGGATCCACTGCACGGGGTAGCCGTACGACGGCACGATCTGACCCTCCATGCCGCCGCTCGCGCCCAGCCATACCACGCGCCAGCCGCGCGCCGCGAGTTCCTCCGCCACCGCGAGCGCCGGGAAGATATGGCCTCCGGTTCCGCCGGCCATGATGAGAATGGTGCGCGACTGCGGGCGCGACGCGATCACAGCGAGTACCCCTTCATCATCTGCCGATTCTCGTAGTCGACCCGCAACAGCAGGCCGATCGCCATGCAGTTGGCGAGCAGGGCGCTGCCGCCGAACGAGATGAAGGGCAGGGTAAGGCCCTTGGTCGGCAGCAACCCCATGTTGACGCCCATGTTGATAATGGCTTGCGTACCTAGCCAAATGCCAACGCCCTGCGCCACCAGCGCCGAGAAATACCGCTCCAGCCTCGCCGCACGGTTGCCGATCGCAAAAGCGCGCAGCGTAAGCCAGGCGAACAGCGCAATGACCAGGGTCACGCCGACGAGTCCGAGTTCTTCGGCGATCACCGCCAGCACGAAATCGGTATGTGCCTCTGGCAGGTACAGCAGCTTCTCCACGCTCGCGCCGAGCCCCACGCCCCACCACTCGCCGCGTCCGAAGGCAATCAGCGCGTGCGAGAGCTGATAGCCCTTGCCGAACGGATCGGACCAGGGGTCCATGAACCCCAGTACGCGCTGCATGCGATACGGCGAGGTCCAGATGAGCGCGATGAAACCGAGGATCAGCAGGATCTTCAGCACTGCGAAAAGCCGCCAGTTCATGCCACCGAGAAACAGCACGCCCATGGCGATCGCCGTGATCACGGCAAAGGCGCCAAGGTCCGGTTCCTGCAGCAGCAGCGCGCCGGTCAACAGCATGACCAAGAACATGGGCAGGAACCCCTTGCGAAAGCTTGACATGTGCGCTGCCTTGCGCACCGTGTAGTCCGCCGCGTAGAGCACCACGAACAGCTTGGTCAGCTCGGAGGGCTGCAGGTTGAGCGCGCCGAGCGGGATCCAGCGCTGGCTGCCGTTGACCTCGCGCCCTACCCCCGGAATGAGCACAACGACCAGCAGTCCTGCGCCCAGAAGGAACAGATACGGCGCGACCGCCTGCCAGAAGCGCATCGGCAACTGCAGGGCGATCGCACCCGCGGCCACCGCCGCCGACGCGAAGATCGCGTGGCGGACCAGGAAATAGTGCGGGTTGCCGCCGGAGAGCCGACTGCTTTCGGCGATGGCGATGGAGGCCGAATAAACCATTACGAGCCCCAGCGCGAGCAGCAGCGCGCAGATCCAGACCACGACGGCATCGAAGTCGGGCTCCGACGGAGCGTGCTGAACCCGCGCGCCGAGCAACCCATTCACCGCCGCGCCTCCAGGCTTCTCACCGCCTCCAGAAAGACCTGTGCGCGGTGTTCGTAGTTGCGGAACATGTCGAAGCTAGCGCAGGCCGGGGAGAGCAAGACCGCATCCCCTGGACGCGCCAAGCGGAACGCCTGGTGCACCGCTTCGCGCATATCGATCGCCCGCGTGGCGGTGACTCCGCTGCCCTCGATGGCGCGGGCGATGAGCTCACGGTCCCGGCCGATCAGTACGACGGCGCGAGCATGCTTCGCGACCGCCTCCTTGAGCGGCGAGAAATCCTGTCCCTTCCCGTCCCCGCCGAGTATGGGCACGCACGGTTGGGCCATGCCCTGCAGCGCGGCCACGGTGGCGCCGACGTTGGTGCCCTTCGAGTCGTCGTAGAAAGACACGCCAGCGATCTCGGCAATCCTCTGCACTCGGTGCGGCAGACCGCGAAAATCGCGCAGCGCCCTGAGCAGCGGCGGATAGGACAGGCGGATTGCACGGCACAAGGCCAGTGCCGCCAGCGCGTTGGCGGCGTTGTGCAAACCCGCGACCTGCAGCTCCGAGACCCTCATCAAAGTCTGCGTCCCTTGCGCGAGCCAGGTCTGCCCGTCCGCCTCGCGCAGGCCCCAGTCACGTTCTCCCGCGGGCTGGTCCAGTCCGAAGGTGAACACGCAACGCCCTGGCAGCGCCATCGCCCGCGACCATGGGTCCTGGCGATTCACGATCTGCACGCCGCTGCCGAAGTAGACGCGCGACTTGGCCTGCGCGTATTCGCGCATTCCGGGATAACGGTCGAGATGGTCCTCGCTCACGTTGAGCACCACCGCTACGTCGGGATTGAGCGATTGGGTGCTCTCCAACTGGAAGCTCGACAGTTCCAGCACGAACACGTCCGGTCGGCGCCGACGGCCAGTGTCGATTTCGCTGATGGCATCGAGAATCGGCAGTCCGATGTTCCCGGCGATCAGGGTGCGAATGCCAGAGGCCTTGCACATCGCTCCCACCATTTCGGTGACGGTGCTCTTGCCGTTGGAGCCAGTGATGGCGATGACCCGGGCTCCGGCGAACTCCTCGCGAATGCGCGCGAACAGCTCGATGTCGCCGACGATCGGCACGCCACGCTCCTGCGCCTTGCGCACGAGCGGCTCGAACAGCGGCACGCCGGGACTGATCGCGACGATCTCGGCATCCTCGAACGTGCGCGGTTGAAACGGACCGAGGTGCATGGCGACCTCGGGCAGTTCCGCGCGCAGTTGCTCTGCCAATGGAGGAGTTTCGCGCGTGTCGGCGACCGTCACGGAGGCACCTCGGCGGACCGCGAAGCGCGTCATCGACATCCCGCTCGCGCCCAGGCCCAGAACGAGAACCCGCTTATCTTTCAGATCCAGGGCCACGACGCTCCTTCATCGCGGCCTGCAGGCGCAGCAAACGCACCGCCCCGACGTCCTCCTCTTCGTCGGCTGCGATTTCCTCGAGCGCCATCTGTTGCAGCAGCAGTCTCGGGGGTACGTCGGCCTCGCGCCGCAGGAACAATCGACTGAACTGTTCGAAAGTCATGGTTTCCTTAACCTCTTATCGGCGGATGGGTTGTCATGGCCCGGACGCCGCCGGGCGGCGGAACGGCGCCCGGCGCACCCCTAGGCGCCTTGGCCGTTGTGGAAGACGATCCGCATGGCATATCAGCGCAGCTTCAGCGTCGAGAGTCCAACCAGCACCAGCATCATCGTGATGATCCAGAAGCGGACCACGACCTGGTTCTCTTTCCAGCCTTTGAGCTCGTAGTGGTGGTGCAGCGGTGCCATTCGAAAGATGCGCTTTCCGGTGAGCTTGAAAGAGGCGACCTGCAGCATGACCGACAGGGTCTCGATCACGAACACGCCGCCCATGATTAGCAGCACGATTTCCTGCCGCACGATCACTGCGATGGTCCCCAGTGCGGCACCCAGCGCCAAGGCGCCCACGTCTCCCATGAAGACTTCGGCCGGATAGGCGTTGAACCAGAGAAAGGCGAGACCGGCACCGGCCATGGCCGCACACAGGACCGTCAACTCTCCCGCGCCGGGGATGTGGGGAAAGCCCAGATAGCGCGAGAACACCGCGTGCCCCGCCACATAGGCGAAAACCCCGAGTGCGCTGCCGACCATGACGGTGGGCAGAATCGCCAGCCCGTCCAGCCCGTCGGTCAAGTTCACCGCGTTGCTGGTGCCCACGATCACCAGATAGGTGACGATCACGAACCCGGTCATGCCCAGCGGATACGCCACCTGCTTGAAGAAGGGCACGATCAGCTCGGTCTGTGCGGGGACGGTCGCGCTCAGGGACAGGTACAGCGCGGCAGCCAGTCCGAGCACCGATTGCCAGAAGAATTTGGCGCGCGCCGACAGTCCCTTCGAGTTGCGCTGAACCACCTTGCGGTAGTCGTCCACCCAGCCGATGGCCCCGAAACCCAGTGTGACGATGAGCACCACCCAAACGTACTTGTTGGTGAGATCGGCCCACAGCAGCGTGGTGATGGCGATGGACACCAGGATGAGGGCACCGCCCATGGTTGGAGTGCCCGCTTTGGTCAGATGCGTCTGCGGACCGTCGTCGCGCACCGCCTGTCCGATCTTGTACGCGGTGAGCCTGCGGATCATTCCCGGGCCGACGAAGAAAGACATGACCAGCGCCGTGAGCGTGGCTAGGACAGCCCGCAAGGTGATGTAGCTGAAGACATTGAACGCCCGTACGTCCTGCGCCAGCCACTGCGTGAGCCAGAGCAGCATCAGCGTCCCTCGCGCGCGCGCTCGGAGGCGCTGATGAGCGCTTCCACCACGCGCTCCATGCGCATGAAGCGCGAGCCCTTGACGAGTAACACGGTCTGCCCATCGATCGCAGACTTCAGAGCATCGAGCAATGCCTCGACCGAAGCGAAGTGCACCGCGCCCGCTCCGAAGCTGCGCACCGCGGCCTCGCTCGCCTCGCCCAGCGCGAAAAGCCGTTCCACACCGGCGCGTCGGGCGAAGCTGCCCACCTCGGCGTGCATCGCGCCGGCTCCTTCGCCCAGCTCGCCCATGTCGCCCAAGACGAAGAGCCGCCTCGCGCTGTAGGCCCCGAGCACCGTCAGCGCCGCCTTCGTCGATTCCGGATTGGCGTTGTAGGTATCGTCGATCAGCAGCGCGCCGTTGGGCAGTCGACGCAGCTGCAACCGACCCTTGGTTCCCTGGTACCCGGAGAGTCCCGTGGTGATGGCCGGCACGGCAATCTCGAGCGTCCAGGCGGCGGTCGCGGCGGCCAATGCGTTCTTGACGTTGTGCAGGCCGGGTACGGCCAGGCGCACGACGAACTCCTCACGGGGCGTGTTCACGGTGACCAGGCTCCCGCCCTCGCTCAGCTCGTAGCGCGCGCGCACGGTGGCGCGCTTGTCCAGTCCGAAATCGACCACGCGCCGGCCCTTGGCCAGCCCGCGCCAGTAGTCTGCAAACGCGTCATCGCCGTTGATGATCGCCGTGCCTTGCCGCTGCAATCCCGCGAAGATCTCGCCCTTGGCGCGCGCGATGCCTTCCACCGATCCGACCTCTCCGATGTGAGCCGTGCCGGCGTTGTTGATCAGTGCCGCGCTCGGACGCGCCAGCCGGGACAGATAGGCGATCTCGCCAAGGTGGTTCATGCCCATCTCCACCACTGCATAGCGATGTGCAGCGCGCAATCCGAGCAGCGTCAGCGGGACGCCGATATCGTTGTTCAGATTGCCTTGTGTGGCCAGTACGGCGTGTTCGCCGGCGTAAGCGCGCAGCGCGCTGGCGAGCATGTCCTTCACGGTGGTCTTGCCGTTGCTGCCGGTGATCGCGACCAGCGGAATGTGAAACCGTTCGCGCCACCAAGATGCGAGCCGGCCCAGCGCCAAGCGCGTATCGTCTACGATCAGCAGAGTCAAGCCGGCGGCTGCCGGGACCTCGCTCACCATGGCCGCCACCGCGCCCGAGCGCCTCGCCTGCTCCACGAAACGATGACCGTCGAAGCGCGGGCCTTTGAGCGCGACGAAAAGATCGCCTTCGCGGATGTCCCTGCTGTCGGTGCTCACCCGCCTCACCGGCACGTTGCCTCCGACCAGCCGGGCATCGATTGCGCGCGCGGCTTGCGTCAGGTCAAACACGGCGCGCCTTCCTGCGGCCGCGAGCGAGCATCGCCCGCGCGATTTCGGCATCGTCGAATGGCACTCGCTCGCCGCGGATTTCCTGGTAAGTCTCGTGGCCCTTCCCGGCGAGCAGCACGATGTCGCTCGGCCGCGCCTGCGACAGGGCATCGAGGATCGCGCGCTCGCGGTCCGGTTCCGCGTGATAGCCCGCGTGCGCGCCGGCGACGATTTCCTCGATGATGGCGCGCGGGTCCTCCGAGCGCGGATTGTCGCTCGTGATCACGCAGCGGTCGGCAAGCCGCGTGGCGATCTCCCCCATTACGGGGCGCTTGCCTCGGTCGCGATCGCCGCCGCAGCCGAACACGCAGTGCAGCCGTCCTCCCGGCGGCAGCAGGCCGCGCAACGTCTGCAGCACCTTCTCCAGGGCATCGGGCGTATGCGCGTAATCCACCACGACCAGCGGTGCATCGTCGAACCGGACCGTCTGCATTCTTCCGCGCACCGGTTGCAGCCGGCCCAGAGCCGCGATCGCGTCCTCCAGCGCGACTTCACAAGTCATAAGCACGCCCAACACGCCGAGAAGGTTGTGGGCGTTGAAGGCGCCCAGAAGCGGGCTTGCCAACCGCGCCGCGCCCCAAGGCGTGGTGATCTCCAGCTTCAAGCCCTTGCTCGACAGGTCGAGCTTGTGGCCGGCGATCTCCCCACTGTTCATGCCGTAACTGAGGACGTTGATCCGCGTGCGGTCGATGCGCCTCGCGAGCCGCATGCCGAAATCGTCGTCCAGATTCACCACCGCGTGCTTTAGCTCCGGCCATTCGAACAGTCTGGCCTTGGCTTCGCCATAAGCTTCCATGCTGCCGTGATAGTCGAGGTGGTCGCGCGTGAGGTTGGTAAACAGCGCAACGTCGAAACGCACGCCGTTCACGCGCCCCTGTTCGATTCCGTGCGACGAGACTTCGATGGCGACCGCCCGGGCGCCCTGTTCGCGAAAGGCGCACAGTTGGGCCTGCAGAGACACCGGATCCGGCGTCGTCGTCGGACCCGTAGCGACTGCCCCGGGAAAGCCGCTGCCGAGGGTTCCGATTACCGCAGCGCGACGCCCGAGGAATGTCATGGCCTGCGCGATCCAGTGCGAACAGGAAGTCTTGCCGTTGGTGCCGGTGACACCCGCCACCCAGAGTTGCCTGGAGGGCTCGCCGAAGAACTGCGCGGCGACGAAACCCGCGCGATGGCGCAAGCCGGGCACGGGCCAGTTGGGTATCGCGATCGCGGGACGCGTCTGCAGTCCTTCGGGTTCCCACAGCACTGCGCAGGCACCGGCGGCGACGGCTTGCGCGATGAAATGCCTGCCGTCGTATCGTTCCCCGGGATAGGCGAGGAAAAGATCTCCCGGTCTGACCTTGCGGCTGTCGATGGCGATGCCGCCGGGCACGACCCCGAGCGCGCGGAGCGTACCCAAATCGAAGCGATCCTCCGACGCGGTGGACACCGCGGGGCGCTGCGCGTTCATGCCGCCTCGCGTACCAGCCAAGCCGTGCGCGCGGGCAACGTATGCTGCAGCGCATCGGGTGCGATGTCGAGCAGGCGCAGCGCTCCGGCCATGATGCGGCTGAAGACCGGCGCGGCAACTTCGCCGCCGTAGTATTGGCGTCCGGCGGGCTCGTCGATCATCACGGCGATCACCAAGCGCGGGTCGGACACCGGGCCGATGCCCACGAAAGACGAGATATAGCGGTCGGTCGCATAGGCACCGTCGAGCGGCTTGTGCGCCGTTCCGGTCTTGCCGGCGACACGATAACCGGTGACCTGCGCCTGCAACGCCGTGCCTCCCGGCTGAGTGACCGACTCCAGCATCGCGCGCACCGCGCGCGCGGTGCGCGCCGAGAGGACGCGCTGCGCTGTCACGGCGGTTTCGCGCCGAACAAAGGAAATCTGGGGCAGTAGTCCGTCGGTGGCGAATACCGCGTACGCCCTCGCCAGCTGCAACAGGCTGACGGAGATGCCGTGGCCATAGGACACGGTCGCCTGCTCGATCGGTTTCCAGTGCTGATAGGCGCGCAGCCGGCCCGCTACCTCTCCCGGAAAACCCGAGCGCGGCGCCGCTCCGAACCCAACCGCCGTCAGGAGACTCCACAGATCGCGCGGCGGCATCGCCAGCGCGATCTTGGCCGAGCCCACGTTGGAGGATTTCTGGATGACTTGCGAGACGCTGAGCAGTCCCTCCGGATGCGGGTCGCGTATCGTGCGATTACCGATTCTCATCCACCCCGGGGCGGTATCGATCACGCTGCGCGCGCTAACCAGTCCTGCCTCCAGCGCCGCCGCCGCGGTGAACGGTTTGAGCGTGGAGCCCGGTTCGAACAGGTCTACCACCGCCCGGTTACGGGTGCGCTCGGCGCTCAGGGTCTCGCGGTTGTTGGGGTTGAAGCTCGGCCAGTTGGCGAGTGCCAGCACCTCACCCGTCTTTGCATCGAGCACCAATACGCTGCCCGCGCGCGCGCCGTGCTGTGCCACCGCCTCTTTCAGCTCGCGGTATGCCAGATACTGGATGCGTGAATCGACAGCAAGCTGCAGGCTCTTGCCCTGCTGGGGCGCCGCAATGTTTTCCACGTCCTCCACGATGCGCCCCAGCCGGTCTTTGATGACCCTCCGGCTGCCCGGCTTGCCGGCAAGCCACTCCTGATAGGCCAGCTCGATCCCTTCCTGGCCCTTGTCGTCCACGCTGGTAAAGCCGAGCAGATGAGCAGTGACCTCCGCCGCCGGGTAGTAGCGCCGGTATTCCCGCCTGAGAAATATCCCGGGAAGACCGAGGCTGACGATCCTGGCGGCCTCGTCGGGGGGCAGATGGCGCTTCAGATAGACGAAGTCGCGGCTTTCGCTCGAGAGCCGGCGCTGCAGCTCCTTCGGCGCGAGCTTGAGCAGTTTCGAGAGCTTCGCGCGCTGCTCGGCGGAGAGTTTCGCATCGGCTGGGGAGGCCCACACCGACTCCACCGGAGTGCTCATGGCGAGCGGTTCACCGTTGCGGTCCACGATGGCACCCCGGTGCGCCGCGATTTCGATGACGCGGCTGTAGCGCGACTCTCCTTTTTCCTGGAGGAAGTCCTTGTTCAGCCCCTGGAGATAAAAAGCCCGCGCCGCCAATACCATGAAGGCCGCGAATACCAGCAGCAGGAGCAGGCGTGCCCGCCACACGGGCAGGCGCACGCCTAGGGCCGGGTTCACGGAGGCTCTCATGGCTTGGACGGCGCGGGAGGGGGAGGAACGACACGCACCTGCGCGGCCAACGGCACTCGCATCTGCAGAGCGCCGGCGGCAATGCGCTCGACGCGAGAGTGGGTAGCCCAGGTGCTGCTTTCGAGTTGGAGCCGGCCGTATTCGACTTCAAGCTGCTGTGCCACGGACTGCTCCTTCTGTAGTTCGACGTAGAGCTTGCGGCCCTGATGGCGCGAGGCAACCAGCGCCAGCGCGCAGGCAATCAGTATGAGCAGCAGCACGAGATTGACGCGGATCACGCGGCCACCCGCTCGGCAACCCGCATGACCGCGCTGCGCGCGCGCGGATTGGCGCGAATTTCCGCGTCGCCGGGCCTCGTCGCGCGGCCGATCAGCTTCAGTCTGGGCGCGGGCATCTCGCGGGCGCGCAACGGCAAATGCCGGGGCACTTCGGGCTGCGCCTCGGATCGCATGAAGCGCTTGACGATGCGATCTTCGAGCGAGTGGAAGCTGATCACGACCAGCCGCCCACCCACCCTCAGGGCTTCGACGCACTGCGGGAGGGTCACCTCCAGCTCTTCGAGCTCCTGATTGAGGTAAATCCGTATAGCCTGAAAGGTGCGCGTCGCCGGGTTCTGGCGTGGTTCGCGCGTGGGAACGGCTTCTGCCACGATCTGGGCAAGTTGCCGTGTACGGTGAACAGGCTGCCGCGATCGAGCCGCAACAATCGCTCTTGCAATCTGCTTAGCAAACCGTTCTTCGCCATAGCGCCGGATGACCTCCCCAATTTCTTCTTCCCGTGCCTGCCCGAGCCATTGAGCGGCGGACACGCCCGATCCCGGATCCATGCGCATGTCCAGTTCGCCGTCCTGTTGAAAGCTGAAACCGCGCTCGGCATCGTCCAGTTGTGGCGATGACACGCCGAGATCGAGCAGCACGCCGTCCACCAGGGCCGCGTCGTGCTGCTTGAGCACACTGCGCAAGCGGCTGAAGCGTGCATGCACGACGCTCAGGCGCGCGTCGCACAGCGCCTGTCCCGCCGCGACCGCGTGAGGATCACGATCCATGGCGATCAAGCGGCCCCGCGGCCCCAGGCGCGCGAGAATCTCGCGGCTGTGCCCGCCGCGCCCGAAAGTGCAGTCGATGTACACCCCCGCAGGCTGGATCTGAAGCGCCGCGAGCGCTTCGGTGGCGAGTACCGGCTGGTGCGAGGTCATGGCGAGCGCTCACAGCGAGAAGTTCTCCATTCCCGGTGGCAGCTTCTCGGGGGCATTGGCGAGCTGCTCAAGTTGTTGCTCCCAAGCGCTCTGACTCCAGATCTCGAAGTGGCTGCCTTGGCCCACCAACATCAGCTCCTTGTCGAGGTTGGCAAATTTGCGAAGCGCTGGAGAGATCAGCAACCGACCAGCGCCGTCCAGCTCGAGTTCTTCCGCGTAGCCGATCAGAAGCCGCTTCCATAGGGAGAGCTGGGGATCGAAGCTGGGGAAGGCCATGATGCGGCTGCGGATTGGCTCCCACGCCGCGAAGGGATAGAGCAGCAGGCACTTGTGAGGATGTGCAGTGAGCACAAGCTTACCTTCGCTGCCAGCCTGCAAGCGGTCCCGGTGCTTGGTGGGCACCGCCAACCGGCCCTTTGCGTCAAGGCTGAGAGAGGTCGCTCCCTGAAACATGTTCCCCCTGTGCGGGATGCCACGGTTTTTACTGCTTTTCCCACTTTTTCCTACTTTCCCCCACTCTAGTGCAAAGAAACGCCATGGTCAAGCAGTCACTGCTGGGATTTTTTAGGCGGGACAAAGACTTACAAACAGGAGTTGAGTCGTCGGCTGACGACAAGACACTCCTCTTGACGGAACAGTAGCTTAGATCATCAATCTGAAGTGGTTTATAGAAACGAACCGCAGCAACACCCAACCAAAACGGTACGGCGGGAAGCCAGCCTGTAAGCCGGGTTCTGTCCTGCACCTTTCGGCGCAGTGGCAGCCATTCATCTAGGCCGCCGGTTACCCGGCGGCTCGAGCGACCTACCCGGGAGCAGCGCGAGCCACGCTCTCGCTCCCCTATTTGGTCTTGCTCCGGATGGGGTTTGCCTTGCCGTGAGGTGTTACCACCTACGCGGTGAGCTCTTGCCTCACCTTTTCACCCTTGCCCGTACCTGTCGCCAGGCCGTCGGCGGTTTGTTTTCTGTGGCACTTTCCATCGCCTCGCAGCGTCCGGCCGTTAACCGGCATCCTGCTCTGCGGAGCCCGGACTTTCCTCCATACCCGCGCAAGGGGTACGGCGACTGCCCGGCCAGCTTCCCTGCCGCATCCTAATCGACTTCGGACCAGCCCAGGGCCGGGACGTTCCCCCGCGGTCCACTCAAGGGGTAGCTAAATGAGCCGGGGGCCGTTGCGGGAAGCTCCTCTTGAAATCCCGACTGATACGAGCTATTCGGTAAAGCAAAGAAGGCAAAACGGAGCCGCGCAGGCTCTCAGGGAGCCACCGCTTTCGCAAGGAGAGGCCCACCATGAGGCGGAGGTTATATTTCGTACTGCCCGATTTGCCGAGCGCCGAGCAGGCGGTCCGTGACCTGCTGCTCGCGCGTATCGAGTTCCGACGTATCCACTGCCTCGCCAAGCGCGGGGTGTCGCTGGGAGAGCTTCCCGAAGCAGGGGTTCTGCAGAAAACCGACTTGGTCCACGGCGCCGAAATGGGCATCGGATTGGGCGGCCTCGCAGGAGTCGTGCTGGCCGCGCTCGCGATGCTGTTCTCGGCCGAGGCGCGGCAATTGTCGCTGGCATTCATACTCGTAGCCGGTCTCGGTGGCGCCGTTTTCGGAGCCTGGGTCGCAGCCATGGTCGGCGCCGGTGTACCGAATTCAAAGCTGCGTCCGTTTCAGTCGGCGCTCGACTCCGGTCAGATCCTGCTCATGGTCGACGTGCCCTTCACGCGTGCTGACGAGATTCGCGAACTGATCGCCCGGCGTCATCCCGAAGCGGTGCCCGGTGGCATCGAGCCGACGATTCCCGCTTTTCCGTGAATCCGAACCGCGGCAGACTAGCGCCGGGTGGAGTACCGTCATCACGGCACCAGGGGTGCGAGAAAGCTGGATGTGTGCCGCTCCGGGGCCCCGCCCACGGCGGAGCTTCGTCTAAGCGCAGCTCCCCCGAAGGATCGTTCGACCGCGGCGCGAACGCGATGCCGTTCGCGCCGTTGTTCCTTCGCTAGAAGCGCAGCGCCAGCTTGGCGCTGTAGGTCCAGGCATCGCCGGTGCGATCCGCTTCGCCGGCGACGCTGAAGATCCCGAGCGCGACGTTCAGGCCAGCGAAGTACTTGTTCAGCCCGAAGTCCTCTTCGCTCGGCGCTGTCGTCGGCAAGTTCTTCGGCGTGCTGGTCACCCACACTCTGCCCACTCCCGCATAGGGCGTGAGAAACGCAAAACCCTTGGAGATCGACAAGTCCAGCGCGCGGGTGTCGATGTCGAGCTGCTCCACCCCGGTCAATCGGGTCAGGCTGCCGCGCAGCGCCAACGCCGGCAGCGCGGTACCTCCCTTGACAATCGCGTAGCGCAGTTCAACGCCCCAGAGTCTGACATCGACCTCCGGCACCGCGCTGTAGGAAGCTCCCACGTCGAAGCCGAAAGGCAGCCCTTTGTGCACGTGCAGCCTCGCGATCGGGAGGGCGGCGGGCACATCCTCCGAGGTGGCTTGCTCGAGCGCGTCCGCAGCCTGCAGATCGGTCACGCTCACTTCCACGCCGAGGTCGAAGCCGGCAGCTCCCAGCGGCTCGGCCGGCACCAGCGGCTTGTAGGAAAGCGCCGCCCCGAGATCCTCGGACAGGGCGCGGAACTGCGCCTGCTGCAGATTCTGCAATTGATCGATTTCCGCCGCCGCGACGCTTGTAGCCATCATAACAACTGCAATCGCCACCGTGACCCAGCGCATATCCGACCTCCTTCAGTGTGATTGATCCATCAGCCGCCACGCCACCTGCTGGCCCGCGCGCAGCGGCACCAGCTCGCTCTCGCCGAAGACAAGCCGTTCCGGTACCGTCCACGGCTGCTTCTGCAAGGTGATCGTCTCGGCGTTGCGCGGCAGACCGTAGAAATCCGGCCCATGAAGACTGGCAAAGCCTTCCAATCTGTCCAGTGCGCCGGCCGCCTCGAAGGCTTCGGCATACAGTTCGATCGCCGCGTGCGCAGTGTAGATTCCAGCGCAGCCGCATCCGGCTTCCTTCTTTGCGCGCTCGTGCGGAGCACTATCGGTTCCCAGGAAGAACTTGCGGTTGCCGGACACAGCTGCCCGCACGAGCGCCCTGCGGTGTTCTTCCCGCTTCAGCACCGGAAGGCAATAGTGATGCGGCCGCAGCCCACCTTGGAACAGCGCATTGCGGTTGAGCAGGAGATGATGGGCCGTGATCGTGGCCGCGATGTTGGCGGGCGCTGCTTGTACGAATTCCACCGCATGCGCCGTGGTAATGTGCTCGAGAACGATCCTCAGCGCGGGCAGGCGCTCGACAAGTTTGGGAAGCTCGCGCTCGATGAAGACGCGCTCACGATCGAACACATCGACCGACGCATCGGTCACTTCGCCGTGGATGAGCAAAGGCAGACCCTGCACCGCCATTTCCTCCAGTGCGGCGAAGCACTTTCGGATATCGGTCACTCCCCACTCGGAATGCGTGGTGGCGCCTGCAGGATAATACTTCACCGCGTGTACGATACCGCTCGCCTTGGCCCTGCGGATTTCTTCGGGTCGGGTGTTGTCGGTCAGATACAAGGTCATCAGCGGCGCAAACCTGTGCCCGTGCGGAATTGCCTCCAGGATCCGGGCACGGTAGTCCAGCGCCTGAGCGGTGCTCGCGATCGGCGGGTTGAGATTGGGCATTACGACGGCGCGGCCGAAGCGGCGCGCCGTGTCTGCCACCGCGCTGCGCATCGCGGTCCCGTCGCGCAGATGCACGTGCCAGTCATCGGGACGAGTAATGCAGAGCCGATCCATCTTCCTTTGCTCGATGCCGGACTCAGCGAAGGCCTGCCGACCAGTTCGCCAGTTCTTCAGGCTCGCGGCTTGCGCTTCGTTTCGCCATTCGTCGCTCCTCGCTTCTCGTCGCTTTTTATCTCAAGAGCCAGCCTGTACAGCCTTGCTTTCGGGGCTCCGGTGATCTTTGCAACGAGCTTTGCAGCCTGCGTGGTCGAAAGCTCTCCCAGCAGCGCGCGCAGCATGCGCTCGGCATCCGGGTCGATCGACGTTTGCGGGCGTACGTGCGCTCCCTCGACCAGCAACACGAATTCTCCACGGCCACGTTCCCGGTTCTCCGCAATCCAGCCAACGGCCTGCGCCAGCGTGCATTCATGCACTTCCTCGAACAGCTTGGTCAGCTCACGGGCGATCACCACGCGGCGGTCCGCGCCGAACGCGCGTGCCATGTCCTGCAACGTCTCGACGACCCGATGGGGCGCCTCGAAGAACACCATCGCGTCCTGCGCGCTCGCGAGCGCTTCGAGCGACCTCGCGCGCTCGCTCCGCTTGGCTGGCAGGAACCCCGCAAACAAGAACCTCGGCCACGCGATCCCGCAGACCGACAGCGCGGCGGTAAGCGCGCTCGGGCCGGGCACCGGCATGACGCGGAAACCTCGCTTCCTCGCCCATGCGACGACCCGCGCGCCGGGGTCGCTCACGCCCGGAGTCCCCGCGTCGGTCACTAGCGCAACCGATTTGCCGGAGGACAGCAGCTTGCCGATGCCCTCGGCGGCTGCGCGCTCGTTGTGCTGCCGAACGGAAATCGGACGCGCGGAGATTCCGTGCCGGGCGAGCAGCTTCTGCGTCTGGCGCGTATCCTCCGCGGCAATCACGTCGACGCTCGCCAAGACGTCGAGTGCACGAAGCGTGACATCGCGCAGGTTTCCGATGGGCGTAGCGACCACATATAATGTGCCGCCTCTCACCTCGTCTTCAGCGTTATGCAACTTCGCTTGGTCCCGTGGCTGCTGCTCGCGCTACTATACTGGGCGAGCGTTCCGTTCGCCATTCAGCCGGCGGCCGCGCAGGAGGAGCCATCGCGGCCGGATGGCGTTTTGCTCACACAGCCGCACATCGCGATCATTCTGCCTTTGCAGTCCGTATCTTTCGGCAAGCACGCCGACTCGGTGCGGCTGGGCGTGTTCGCCGCGGCCGGCCTGCAACAGGATGCACTGCCGGTGGTGGTGTACGCGACCACCGAGGAACCGGCGCGCATTCTCGACGCGTATCGGCGCGCCATTTCCACCGGGGCGCTGGCCGCGATCGGCCCGCTGACGCGCAACGGCGTCTCCTCGCTCGCCTCGAGCGGGCAGGTCTTGGTGCCGACCATCGCGCTCAATGCGCCGGAAACGGACATCCGCCTTCCGCCGCAACTCTACGTGTTCGGGCTGCAGATCGAATCCGAAGCACGGCAGGTTGCGAGATACGCGCTCAAGCAGGGTGGCAAATCGGTATTTGTCGTCATGCGCGACGCCGCACTGGACCGCCGCATCGCGCAGGCCTTCACCGATGAGTGGAGACGCCTCAGGGGCACGATCGCGGAACAGTTCGTCTACACGACGGAGGTCGCCGCTCTGGCCAAGCTGCGCGAGCGGCTGGCCACCACCTCCGCCGACACCATTTTCTTGACGGTAGACGCCGCCCGCGCCCGCTTTGCGCGTCCCTATCTCGGGAGCCGGCAGAGCATCTATGCCACTTCGCTGGTGTTCGCGTCGAACGCGGATCCGCTGGAACTGTACGATCTGGACGGCGTCCGTTTCCTCGACATGCCCTGGCTGCTGCAGCCCGATCATCCCGCGGTCATGAGCTACCTGCGGCCGGAGATCCAGACCCGGGCACTGGACCAGGAGCGCTTTTACGCCTTGGGGATCGACGCCTATCGCATCGCGCGCGCGCTCCTCGACGATCCGGGCTGGCGCGGACCGCTGGATGGCGTCACGGGTACCATCGCTCTCGAGGCAGGGCAGCACTTTTCGCGTGCGCTCGTTCCGGCCCAGTTCGTAGGCGGCACGGTGCGCCCGCTGCACGCTGCGCCGCAATGAGCGACGCGGGCCAGCAAGCGGAGGACGTCGCGCTCGCCTATCTCGAGCGGCAGGGAATGAAGCTGCTCGAGCGCAATTATCGCTGCCGGCTCGGCGAGATCGATCTGGTGATGCGTGAAGGCTCGGCGCTGGTTTTCGTGGAAGTGCGACTTCGAACCTCCAGCCGGTTCGGTGGGGCGCTCGAAAGCATCACCGCCTTCAAGCGCCGGCGCCTGCTCAGCGCCGCCAAGCATTACATGTCGGCTCGCGGTGCGCTGGCGGAATGCCGTTTCGACGCCGTGTTGCTGGACGGCGACGGCAAGCTGTGCTGGCTGCGAGACGCCATCAGTGAGTGAGCATTCGATTCGGCAGGCCTTGTGCAATAATTCGCCTGCGCAAACGACCTGGCCGTGCAGATGGATCTTCTTGCCCGCATCAACCAGCACTTCGCTGACAGCGCGCACCTGAAGCTCCGCGCCATGGAGCTGCTGTCGGAACCGCTAGCGCGGGCTTCGGAGCGCATGGTCCGATGCCTGATGAAGGAGGGCAAGATCCTGGCTTGCGGCAACGGCGGGTCGGCCGCCGACGCGCAGCACTTCGCGGCAGAACTGCTGAACCGCTTCGAGATGGAGCGGCCGCCGCTTGCCGCGGTCGCACTGACGACCGACACGTCGACCCTGACTTCGATCGCCAACGACTACGACTACAACCAGGTGTTCTCCAAGCAGGTCCGGGGGCTCGGCCATCCGGGCGACGTGCTGCTCGCCATTTCCACCAGCGGCAATTCACCCAACGTGATCGAGGCGATCCGCGCCGCCCACGACCGGCGAATGACGGTGATCGCGCTGACCGGAAAGGGCGGAGGCAGAACATCGGAAGAGCTGAATGCCGACGACATTCACATCTGCGTCCCGGCGGACAAGACGGCGCGTATTCAGGAAGTACACCTGTTGTGCCTGCACTGCTTGTGCGATGCTATCGATTGCCTTCTACTCGGAGCGGAGTAAATGAGAGCCAGCCTGCACGTTCCCCTGCTCGTCGCGACCGCGATCCTTTCTCTTCAGGCTTGCGCGCCGTTACTCATCGGCGCCGGAGTCGGCGCCGGCGTGATGATGGCGGAGGATCGCCGCACTGGCGCGACGATGCTGGAAGACCAGACCATCGAAATCAAGGCTGCGAACCGGATCAAGGAGCGTTTTGACGACCAGGTGCGCGTGAACGTGACCAGCTTCAACCGCTTCGTCCTGCTCACCGGTCAGGTTCCGAGCGAGGAGATCAAGAATGAGGTCGCTCTCCTGGTGCTGGAAGTGCCCAACGTACGCAATGTTCAGAACGAACTGGCGATCGCCGGGGCAACCTCGCTCATGGCCCGCAGCAACGACGGCCTGCTCAGCACGCGCGTCAAGGGTCGCCTGGTTCAGAACAAGAACGTCAGCGCCAACCACGTGAAAGTGGTGACCGAAAGCGGGACCGTGTATCTGATGGGCCTTGTCACCCGAGCCGAAGCGGAAGAAGCGGCTCAGACGGCCGCCACCACCGGAGGCGTGCAGCGGGTAGTCAAGGTGTTTGAATATCTTGACTGACCGACCTGTGCTCGCGCGCCATGCCGTAGATTTCCAGCGTCCGCTGTCGCGCGTGGCTGTGATCGACTAGCGGCGCTGGATAGTCCTTCCCGACGAGGCAGCCTGCCGTGTGCTGCACGTCGCGCGGCATCATCCAAGGTTCGTGGATGTATTCCGCGGGCACCCGGGCGAGCTCCGGAAGATAACGCCGGATGAATTCGCCTTCGGGATCAAACTTCTTCGATTGCAGCACCGGATTGAGGATACGGAAATAGGGCTGCGCGTCGCAGCCGGTGGACGCCACCCACTGCCAGTTGCCGTTGTTGGCCGCCAAGTCGAAGTCGTTCAGGCGGGCGGCAAAGTAGCGTTCGCCCAAGCGCCAGTCCACGTGCAGATCTTTGACCAGAAACGACGCAGCGATCATGCGCAGGCGGTTGTGCATGTAGCCGGTCTGGTTGATTTGGCGCATCGCGGCGTCGACGATGGGGTACCCGGTGCGCGCCTCGCACCAGGCGGCGAAATGGCCAGGCGGGTTGGGGAAGCGCAGCGCCTCGCGGCGCGGCTGAAAAGCCCGTTCGCTGACGTACGGGAAGTGGTGCAGGATCGCGAAATAGAATTCCCGCCAGATCAGCTCGACGAGCCATGCGCGCGCGCCATCGCTGTCGTGCGACCAGGCTGCGCGCACCAGCTCCCGGATCGACGCTGTGCCGAAGCGAAGGTGCACCGACAAGTAGGAAGGACCGTGGAGCGCCGGGTAATCGCGCCGTTGCTGGTAGGCGTCGATCCGCGCGAGAAATTCGTCGAACAGCACCCGCGCACCGGACGTCCCGGCCGGTAGGCCGAGCCGTCCCAGATCGGTCGGCACGAACCCCAGATCCTCGAGTGTCGGCATCCTGGATTCGGGCGCAGGAGCCAGTGCATCCCGGTGGCGCTCGACCGGCCAGGACCTCAAGTACGCCGGCGCGATTCGCGCGAGCCACGCGCGCCTGTATGGCGCAAAGACGGTGAACGGCGTGCCCTGAGTGGTCAGAATCTCGTCGGGATCGAAAATAACCTGATCCTTGAACAGATGCAGCGTGCGCCCGTCGGCCAGGAGCCGCGAGCCCACTGCTTCGTCGCGCGCCCTGGCCGCTGGTTCATAGTCGCGGTTGGCGAACACCGCGCCCGCGGACAGTCGCGCCGCGATGTGCGGAATCGCATCGCGCGCCCGGCCGTGAAGCACGTGCAGGCCGCCTCCGATGCGCTCCAGGGCGAGCTTGAGCTCGCGCACGCTGCTCCAGATGAACTCCACCCTGCGGTCGGCGCGAGCGACCAGCGCGTCGAGAATTTCAGTGTCGAACACGAAGACACAGTGCACGCGGCGCGCGCAGCGCAGCGCCAGGGACAGCGCGGCGTGGTCGTACGCGCGCAAATCCCTGCGAAACCACATCACCACGTCGTCGTAGCGGCTCATCACGCAAGTCTGTGCGGCAGCCTGGCGTAGAGTTCTACGGCGTCCGGATAGTCGTGGCGATGGGTCGCCCTGCCATCGGAGCCGAAGCGCAGTTGGCCGACCCCGCACAACGAGTGTCCCCCGCCCCGCAGCCGCCGGATTGCGAAGCGGAATTCCCAGGGCAGGCACCAGGTCCCCCGCGTTATCCACTGCCCCAACCGAAAACTCGGCTCCGAGATTCGGTTGAACGTGTGCGGGAAAATCCACTCAATCCGTGCCACTTTGCGCATGTCGTGAAACGCATCGCTCTTGGCCATGAGGCTCAGCTTGGATCAGCTCCGCGGCAGGCGGCGCCTGCGCGTGGAACCGGCCGAACCCGAGCCGGGGAGGGAAATTTCCCGGGTTCTTGCCAGATGCTTTCGCACTGACCCAAGCTGAACCAGTATGGGCGCCACGCCCGGTTCGGCCTCTGTTCTTTCTCGGGCAACGCGCGCCCTGCGCGCGTCACTCAGCTCCGAAGCGCACAGACGTCTTGCCCAGGTTGCTTTGACCCGATGCCCTGCACTGGTGCCTGCGCCTCGGCCGGTAGTGCGCCAGCGGACAGCGCCTGCCTATGGAATGCCAAATAGGCCGCGAGGTCGGGCCAAGCCGCGCCATCCGTATGGGGTGGGCTGCCCGATGGCAGACACACCACAGCCAGCAACAACACATCAGTGCGCGCTCGCACATGAGCGTATGTCCTAGTCAGACAGTGAGCATTTCGGTAATATTGAGGCGTTCTTCCGAAGTAGTCAAAAGTTTGTCCAGGACATAATAATGGGTACGGCGCTCAAGGAAGCACTGAGCAGCATCAGCTCGGTGGAACGCGATACCGGCCTAAGCAAGGACACCCTGCGCATGTGGGAACGACGCTACGGTTTCCCGGCTCCGCTGCGCGACGCCAATGGCGAGCGGATTTACCCTTCCACCCAGGTAGAAAAACTCCGTCTGCTGAAGCGTTTGCTCGATCGCGGAGAGCGCCCCGGACGGATCATTTCGATGTCGCTCCAGGAACTCGCGGCACTCGGTGCGCAAACTGCGGAGCGCGCCGTCCCACGTCAGGACATCGAGATCTTCCTGCGGCTGATCAAATCTCATCAGCTCGGCGAACTGCGCCGCCACCTCGCGCAGGCCATGGCCCGGCAAGGCCTCCGGACCTTCGTACTGGACACGGTGGCTGCACTCAACGACGCGGTGGGCGAAGCCTGGATGCGCGGCTATCTCGCCGTGTTCGAGGAACATCTGTACACCGAGGTCATGCAAAGCCTGCTGCGCAACGCGATCGCGGGCGTGCAGACCCAGGGCGGCACGCCGCGGGTGCTGCTGACCACGCTGCCCAACGAGCTGCACGCGCTCGGCCTGCTCATGGTGGAGGCTCTGCTCACGCTCGAAGGTGCCCGGTGCATCGCGCTCGGCACCGGAACCCCGGCGCATGAGATCGTGCAGGCCGCGCAGGCTCATCGCGCGGACATCGTGGCATTGAGCTTCAGCGCGGCCTATCAGGAAACCAGGACCGTGGAAGGCTTGCGGGAGCTGCGCTCGATGCTGCCCGAGACGACCGTTCTTTGCGCCGGCGGTGCATCGGTGAGACGCATTCGCAAGGCGATCGATGGCGTATCGCTTCTGGCCGAACTCCAACAGATCCTCCAACTGGTCCAGACGTGGCGGATACAACACGCATGCGCGGCCATCGAGCAGACTTGACGACCAAGAAGAACGCGATCACCGGGTGGGGCGCGCTCCCCGCAACCGACATACCCGTGTGGTTTTCGTCCGGATATGGTCCCGACCAGCCAGGAACTCGACGCAGTGCGACGCGATTTCGACCCCTCGCTGCGGGTAACGCTGCGCGGCTCGGTGGTGCGGCGAACCGGCGATCCGGGACACCCACGAACTGCCGATCGCGGCACTGCAGGACCTGAACCGGTAGCGCAAATCGCTCGCCACGAAGGCGGCCTGAGCCTCGTCGCCCGGCGCGGGCGCGCCTGTATCATGGCGTCTTCGCACGAACCACCATGCGCCCCCCTTTCGAAGCGAAGATCTGCCCTCCTGCCGAATTGCCCCGGCGCCTTGCCACGCTGCCGCGCCCGCTGGTCTTCACCAACGGCGTGTTCGACATCCTGCATCGCGGCCACGTAACCTACCTCGCCCGCGCCCGCGCGCTGGGTCAAAGCCTGGTGGTGGCGCTCAATACCGATGAATCGGCACGACGGCTGGGCAAAGGTCCCGAACGGCCGATCAACACGCTCGAAGACCGCGTGACCGTCATCGCCGCGCTCGAAATGGTGGACCTGGTCACCTGGTTCGAGCAGGACACCCCGCTCGACTGCATCCGGCAATGCCACCCCGACGTGCTGGTCAAAGGCGGCGACTGGCCGGTCGACAGAATCGTCGGCGCAGGCGAAGTGATGAGCTGGGGCGGGCGCGTGCAGTCGATCCCATTCGAGTTCGAACGCTCCACCACCGCGCTGCTGTCCAGAATCCGCGCCTCGTAAGGTACCGCTTCAAGTCTTCGCAGAAGGGAATGAAAATGCCCGCAAGAGCCAATTTCTGGCGCGACACATGGTCGCTCGTCAAACCCTACTGGCGTTCGGAAGAGAAGTTCTCGGCCTGGCTGCTGCTCGGCGCCGTGATCGGGCTCACGCTTGCCATGGTGTACATGAGCGTGCAATTCAACGAGTGGTACAACCTCTTCTACAACGCGCTGCAGGACAAGAACAAGGATGAGACCTGGAAACAGATCGGCCGTTTCTGCGTGCTTGCGGCGATCTACATCGTGATGGCGGTGTACGCCTTCTATCTGAACCAGATGCTGCAAATCAAATGGCGGCGCTGGATGACCGACAAGTACCTCAAGGAGTGGCTGGCCGAACGCATCTATTACCGCCTGCAACTGACCGGCGCGCCGACGGACAACCCTGATCAGCGCATCGCCGAGGACCTGAAGCTGTTCGTCGACGACACGCTCAGCCTGAGCCTGGGTCTGCTCAATGCGGTCGTCACGCTGGTATCTTTCGTCGGCATCCTGTGGACCGTTTCCGGCCCGCTCACCTTTGCCTACAACGGCGGCGAGATCGTCATCCCCGGATACATGGTCTGGGCCGCGCTGATCTATGCCGTCGGCGGCAGCTGGCTGACGCACCGCATCGGCCGGCCGCTGATCGGGTTGAACTTCAACCAGCAGCGCTACGAGGCGGACTTCCGCTTCGCGCTGGTCCGTTTTCGCGAGAACAGCGAAAGCGTCGCGCTGTACGAAGGCGAACAAGACGAATTGAAGACCTTCGGCGCCCGTTTCGCCAACGTCGTGCAGAACTGGTGGCAGATCATGCGACGCCAGAAGATCCTCATCTCGTTCACCGTCGGCTACAACCAGGTGGCGGTGATTTTTCCCTTCGTCGTGGGTCTGCCGCGCTACCTCTCAGGCAGCATCCAGCTCGGCGGACTGATGCAGATCTCCAATGCGTTTGGTCAGGTGCAGGGCGCGCTTTCCTGGTTCATCGGAGCCTACTCCACCTTTGCCTCCTGGAAGGCAACCTCGGACCGGCTGCTCGGCTTCCACTATGCGATCGAGCAGGCACGCATGGACGCCGCCAGGCCCGGTGGCGTGGCCATCGGCGATGAAGAGCGCGACGAGCTGGTGATCGAGGATGTGGCGCTTAGCCTGCCCAATGGCGAGGCGCTGGTCGCGCCCTCCAGCGCTGCGGTCAAGGCTGGAGAGCGCGTGCTCATCCGCGGACCTTCGGGCTCGGGCAAGACCACGCTGTTCCGTGCGATCGCCGGCATCTGGCCGTTCGGCTCGGGACGGGTACGCCGGCCGAGGAACTTCCGGGTGCTGTTTCTGCCGCAACGTCCCTACGTGCCGATCGGCACGCTCAAGCAGGTCGTGACCTATCCGGAGAACGACGGCGCATTCACTTCCGAGCAGGTCGCCGAGGTGCTGGAAGCGTGCAGCTTGTCGCATCTTGTCGGCAGGCTGGAGGAATCGCGCCATTGGGCGCTAGAGCTATCGCCGGGAGAGCAGCAACGCATCGCGTTCGCGCGCGCATTGCTCATCAAGCCCTCCTGGCTCTTTCTCGACGAGGCCACCTCGGCGGTCGACGAAGTTCTAGAGAACAGGCTCTATCGGTTGCTGCACGAGCGGCTGCCGGACACCACGGTGATCTCGATCGGACACCGCCCTGCGCTGCAGGCGTTTCACTCGCGCAAGCTCGAACTCAAGGAAAACGGCACCGGCCTGCGCCAGTTGGTGCCGGCATGAGCACGGCGCCCAGTCGCGGTGCTCAGGCGGGACAGTTGACGGCTCTGAGCTCGGTTCCCGGAAAAAGCGCGCTCAACTCGAGCAGCCTGGCGGACTCTTCTGCAGTCGGATCGCGGATCACGAATGCGGCCTGATCGATGCGCTGGTCGCGCTGGGTCAGTTGCGCCGAGCGCACGCCCTTCGCTCTGAGCTGCGCCAAGTAGGTACGCGCCGCGTCTTCGCTGCGGAAAAGACCCAGCGAAATCGCGTAGCGCCACTGGCCGGACTCGGTCACCGGATAGAAATCGGTGACTCCGAGATTGCGCAGCTCGCCAGCCTTCCTTTCCATCGCCGCCTGCGAGCCCTGCGGCGGCATGTGCACCCACCACCTCGCCACCGCGCCGACCTCGCGCTCGCTCAGGCGCGGGCCCAGCGCGAGGCGGGCCAGCGCGTCGCGCGCCCTCGGCAGATCCGCGCTGACAAAGCCGCGCCACTCAAGGCAGGCCAAAAGAGTTCGCGCAGGCGGAGGCGCGGGCGGTTGCGACATGATCCGGATCTCCTCGGCGTTGACCTGGCGGTGGATCACCTGCGCATCCGGGTCGACGCGCACGTACCCCAGAAAGAGGTAGCCGGCGAGGCCGACGTTGAGCAACGCGAGTCCGGCAACCAGCCATCTCATTCCGGCGTCCCCGCAATGCGGATCAAGCCCTCGAGCACGAGCCTGTCGCGCACCTGCACCGGGCGGTGCAAATGGCGTGCGAGGAGCTGCGCGCTGCCGCCGCTCACCACGATATCCGGTTCGGATCCGGCTTGCGCCCACAACAGCTCGTGCATGCGTTCGATCGCCCCGCAGATGGCCTGGATCGCGCCGCTGCTGATGGCCTCGGGCGTGCTGCGCGGGAACTCGCGGAACTCGCCGCGCTGTGCGCTTAGCTGTGCGGTACTCGAAGCCAGGACATCGTGCATCAGGTCGAATCCGGGAAGAATGATCCCGCCCGGGAAGGTGCCGTCCTCCAGCAGCGCATCGATGGTCACCGCAGTGCCAGCGCAGATCACCAGGCGCGGCGCGGCGCCGAGCGCCCGCGCCGCGATCAGCGCCGCCCAGCGATCAGCACCGAGCTGGGTCGGGTCGGCATAGCGGCTTTTCACGCCGCACTGCTGGGCACGCGCGGCGACGAATCGCACCTGACGGCCCCAAGGGGCGGCGGCGGCGGCGATCGCGGTCGCCGCGACTTCGCCGGCCACGTTGGCCGAGATCACGGTGTGCGGCGCCGCCAGGCCGGCCCAGTCGTGCCGCAGCTGTTCGGCTTCCGCCAGAACGCGCCGCCCGTCCAGCACGAAATCGCAGCCGTCGTGCAACGCCCACTTCACGCGGCTGTTGCCGGCGTCGATCGCAAGAATCAGCGCATCGCTGGACACGGCAGGATTCGGATCAGGATTTTACGGGTCGCAGCGTGAGCTCCCCGCCGTAGTACTTGCGCGTGCCGGAACGCACGGCGAGCATCAGTGCGCCGTCCGGCGCCACGCCCGCCACGCGTCCTTCCTGCATGGTGTTGTCCGGCATGCGCAACCGCACCATTTTATCGTGGTAGGCATGCGCTCGATTCCATTCCTGTGCAAACGGTGCGAAACCTTGCGTGGAGAACTGCGTCAGGACAGCCTCGATCTGCGCGAGCAGCTCTCCAAGCAGCACGTTGCGATCGACCTCGACGCCGATCTGCGCCAGGTCCACGACCGGCTGGTCGATCTCGTCGATCACCGACCGAGGCAAACGCACGTTGAGACCGACCCCGATCACGGCGGCGGTCGGTCCCACCACGTCGCCGGCCAGCTCGATGAGAATGCCCGCGAGTTTGCGATGACGCCACAGCAGATCGTTGGGCCACTTCAGCATCGCGTCGCTCACGCCGTGCCGCCTAACCACTCGCAGCAGTGCGACACCGACCGCCAGCGACAACCCTGAGAGCAGACCCGCCCCTTGCGCGAAGCGCCACAGGATCGAGAACGTCAGGGCACCGCCCAGCCCCGCGTGCCAGCGTCTGCCGCGACGCCCGCGACCGTGGGTCTGCAATTCCGCCACCCGCACCAGACCGGACCCCGCGCCCCGGGCGAGCGCGGCGAGCAGATCGTCGTTGGTCGACGCGGTCTGGTCGACCAGTTCCAAGGACAGTCGCTCGGCACTGGCGCCCATGGCTGCCGTGATGCGCGTGGCATCGAGCCACTGGACTGGCGTGAGCAGCCGATAGCCACGGCCGCGCACGCGCTCCAGCTTCAGCCCGTGCTGCTCCACGTCGTCGAGCGCATTGGACACCGACTCGCGCGAGATCCGCAGCGCGCGACCGAGATCCTCTCCCGAATGGAACTCGCCGTCCTGGAGCAGCCTGAGCACCTGGAGCGTGTACGAGGTCATCGCAGTCAACGGGAAAACCGCCGCACTATAACCGAAGCGCGGACCGCCGCCGCCCTTTGATCGAAATCAATGGCCGGCACCCGTCCGGCAGGCACACTGAAATCCCGTGCAGGAGGAACCAACCATGTACCGTCACATCTTGCTGCCAACCGACGGATCGGCGTTGTCGAAGAAGGCGGTGAAAGCCGGAATCGCCCTTGCGAGCAAGCTTGGCGCCAGGGTCACCGGATTCTATTCACCGGAGCAATACGAAGTGCTGAGTTACGGCGAGTATTTCCCGCCGGAGCTGGTGTCGCGCGCACAGTGGGAGAAACAGAGCAAGCGCATCACCGAGAGGATTCTGGGCCATGCGGCGAA
Source organism: Burkholderiales bacterium (assembly GCA_035560005.1). Taxonomy (NCBI): domain Bacteria; kingdom Pseudomonadati; phylum Pseudomonadota; class Betaproteobacteria; order Burkholderiales; species Burkholderiales bacterium. The sequence continues at coordinate 28,113 of DATMAN010000009.1, forward strand.
GGAAGCCGCACGTCGCCGCGTGCGCTACGACCAGTACGCTCTGCCCAGCCTCGCGCCCTGGCAGGCGATCGTCGAGGCTGCCCGCAGGAAAAAGTGCGATCTCATCTTCATGGCCTCGCATGGGCGCACCGGGATCGCCGGCGTGCTGCTGGGCAGCCAGGCAGCCAAAGTGCTGGCGCATTCCAGAGTGCCGGTTTTGGTGCACAAGTAGCCCCCGGTTGCGGCCTGCACTGCGGTTAGAATGCGCGCTTGATCCCGATCGGGGAAAGCATGCGCGTTTTGCTGGGCGGCATGGCAGCCGTGCTGCTGCTCTGCGCCGCGGCCTGCTCCGAGGAATCCGCCTACCCATCGCGGCCGGTTCGCCTCATCGTTCCATTTCCCGCCGGAGGCTCCTCCGACCTGATTGCGCGCACCGTCTCGGAGCGAGCGGCCAGGGCGCTCGGCCACCAGATCGTGATCGACAACCGTCCGGGAGCCGGCGGCAACATCGGTACTGAAGCGGCGGCGCGTGCGCCCGCCGACGGTTACACCCTGGTGGAATGCACCATCGGGACCTGCGCCATCAATCTGGCGATCTACAAGAACACGGGCTACAACCTGGAGCGGGATTTCGAACCGATCGTACTGCTCGGCTCGTTGGCCAACGTGCTCACCGTTCATCCGGAAGTGCCGGCACGCACGGTGCGGGAGTTGGTTGGACTGGCGAAGAAATCTCCGGGAAAGATCACGTTCGGGTCCTCGGGTTACGGCTCTTCGCCGCATCTTTGCGGCGAAATGCTCAAGCTGATGGCCGGCATCGACATCGTGCACGTACCCTACAAAGGTTCCGCTCCGGCCATCACCGATCTGCGCGGCGGGCAGATCGACCTGTTCTTCGACAACACGCCTTCGATCCTTCCGCACGTGCAGGCCGGCGCGCTGCGCGCGCTGGCAGTCACCAGCGCGCGCCGCCTCGGCACCTTGCCCGAGGTGCCGACCATGGAGGAAGCGGGATTTCCCAGCTTCGTCGTCACGCCCTGGTTCGGCGTGCTCGCTCCGAAACACACGCCCCGCCCCATCGTGGAAAAACTCAACCGCGCGTACAACGAAGCGCTCGCCGATCCGCAGGTGCTCGACCGGCTGGCGGAAATGGAAGTCGTCCCCGGCGGCGGCACGCCGGAAGTCTTCGGCCTGCACATCCGCACCGAGGTAAAACGCTGGGCCGAGGTCGTCGCGGCGCGCGCAATCAAGGCCCACGAGGTGCAATAGGCGCTCATGCGAATCACCGCCTTCGAGACAGTTCGGCTGCCCGACCGGCCCAACCTGCTGTCAGGCGCATACCAATCAAGGGCCGCCCGGTCTCGGCGAGACTTCGCGCGGGGCTCAAGCCGTCGAGGCGCAGATCCACGAGCGCAATCGCGCCTTAGCGCCGACGCGCCGCACCGCGAAGGTCCGTACCACGACCAGATCGCCTCCCTCCACCACGCCGACGAAGTGGTGCTGCTCGACGAAGGCCTCGCAGCGGAGAACCCGATACGGATGTGCGACGTCCAGAGCGCGCCTACTGCTCCACCGGGTAGCGGGACGTGCTCACCGGACCGCCGAAGGTGGAACATGGCGATATCCGACCGCGGGACGGCCCGGGCCAGGGCACGCGCCTTTGCCCGACCGGCTGCGGCGGGAAGCTGTGCAGCTTTGCGGCGGCCGGCTTTGAACCGATCAGCGTGGCGCGCGCTGAAACAGCGCTCTGAGCTGCTCGAGGCGCTGCGGGTCGTTGACCCGGCCGCCGGCCACCATCAACGCGAAATTGTCCGCCAGGATTTCCTCGGGATGAATCAGGTAGGAAGTGTTCGTGCCCACACGCTCGAAGAACCCACCCACTTCGTGCAGCGCGTAGAGCACCGGCGAGCCTTCCGCGACCACGGGTTGCACGCCGCCCCGGCCATCGGGCTCGACGGCAAGGAAGCGCAACTGCCAGTAATCGCTCAGTTCCACGCCGACCTGCAGGCTGAAATCCTCTCCGGCCAGCAACACCGGGGCGGCCAGCAACGGCCTGCCGTTGACCGTCAGCTCGACATAAGTGTCGAGCCCGGGCGCATCCGGGTTGCCGATACGGCGCTCCGCCAGCGCCGCGGGCAGCGCGATCTGCGGGCTCAGACGAAAACCGATCAGCGCGTAGGCCCGTTCGCGGAAGGCGGGATCGCGGCGAGTCATCAAGTGAAACAGCTCGTGCGCCAGCAGGTCCAGCAGCTTTTCCGGCACGGCGCCGCTGTTGCGCGCTGGGAGCACGATGGCGTTGGCCCGCGTGTAGGCATCGCCCTCCTCTCCCGCACCGGTGGTCCTGATCAGCAGGACGCGAGGCGGCAGCGGCAGATCAAGACCTTGCAGCCGCGCGGAGAGTTTTTCCACCACTGCGGCCACGTGCTGCTGCTCCTCCGCCGGCCAGGCCGTTACTTGGCTCTGGATAAAGTTCAGATAATCGGCCTCGCCCAGCGCGTCTTCGCGATCGAGCCGCAGCTTGCGGTCGAAAGCGTTCATTCCCCGGACGTATTCGTCCACCCGGCCGAGGATCGCGCGGCCCTGGGCAACCGAGGCGAAGTCGACGGCGCTTCGCGCGGTGATGCGCAGCTCGGCCGCGATCGAGAAGGAACAGCGCAACGCACCCGCGCACACCAGCGCGAGCAACGCGGCCGAGAACATGGCACGGGGCATGCAGAAAGTCTGCCATGCCTGCGGGTACCTGCCCAACGCCGCTGCACCCGACGGAACTTGCGACCGGCGCCGGGCTCTGACGTGTGACAATCTTCCCGATGCGCCCATTGCGACTTCTTCCCGTCATCCTGTGTCTCGGGGTGGCCACAGCCGTGCAGGCCAATCCGGTGCGGCGTCCCCATATCGAGGCCGAGCTCATTCCGGAGAGCACCGCAGTCGCGCCAGGGCAGGCGCTCACCGTGGCGCTGCGGCTGAAGATGGAAGAGCGCTGGCATACCTACTGGAAGAATCCCGGCGACTCGGGGTTGCCCACCCGCATCGAGTGGAAACTGCCGCCCGGCTTCGAGGCCGGGCCGATTCAGTGGCCGGCTCCCAAGCGCATCGACGTCGGGCCGCTGGCCAATTACGGTTATGAGGGCGAGGTCCTGCTGCTCACCGACATCCGCACGCCGCCATCGCTTTCCGGCAGCGTGCCGCTCGAGGCCAAAGCGCACTGGCTGGTGTGCGAAGAGATCTGCATTCCGGGCGACGCGCAGTTCTCCGTCGTCCTGCCGGTTGGCAATGCTGCGCCCGATCCGCGGTGGGCGAACCGCTTCCGCGAAACCCGCGCCGCATTGCCGCGCGAAGTGGAGAGATTGCGCGCCTCCGCGACGCTGGCCGGCAACGAATGGCTGATCGCGCTGCCGCGCACCGCCGCGCCCGCCCTCACGCGCCTGACCTTCTTTCCCGAGGAAGACGGGTGGATCCGCTACTCGTCGCGCCAGCGGCTGAGCTTCGAGGGCGGGAACTGGCGATTGCGCCTTGACGCGGCGCCGGAGGCTCGCGCGAGGCAGGGCGAGCTGAAAGGCATCCTGGTCGCCGAGCCGGAGCTGGCAGGTGGCGTGCGCGCTGCCGCGGTAGCGCTCCAGTTTACCGTCGTGCCGGCGCTGCCCGTGCCGGCGCCGGAACAATCCGGTGCGGCGCTCTCGCTGGTGACCGCGCTCGCGTTCGCCTTTGCCGGCGGACTGCTGCTCAACCTCATGCCCTGCGTGTTTCCGGTGGTGTCGATCAAAGTGCTGAGCTTCTTCGAACGGGCGGGCGGAGACCGGGCGAGCCTGCGTGGTCACGGTCTGTTGTTCGCGTCCGGCGTGCTGGTCTGCTTCTGGGTCGTTGCCGGCCTGCTGCTCGCGCTGCGCGCTGCAGGCGCGGCGCTGGGCTGGGGTTACCAGCTGCAGTCGCCGGTGGTCGTCTCGGCGCTCTCCGCGCTGTTTTTCGCGCTCGCGCTCAATCTGTCGGGCGTCTTCCACTTCGGCGACTCGATGCAACGCATCGCCGGCAGCTTGCGTGCGCGTTCGGGATACCTCGATGCTTTCCTGTCCGGCCTGCTGGCCACGGTCATCGCCACCCCCTGCACCGCGCCGTTCATGGGTGCCGCGCTCGGTTTTGCGCTCACGCAGCCGGTTGGCGACGCCATGCTCACTTTCACGTCGCTCGCGCTCGGCATGGCGGCGCCGTACGTCGTGCTTTCGTTCTCGCCGCGCCTGATGGAAAAGCTGCCTCGACCAGGCCCGTGGATGGAAACGCTGAAGCAGTTGCTCGCCTTTCCGTTGTATCTGACGGTGGTCTGGCTGGTTTGGGTGCTCGGCAGGCAGACCGGTCTGGACGGGGCGATCAGGCTGCTGGCCGGCCTCGTGCTGCTCGGCGCGGCGCTGTGGGCGTTTGGCCGCTTCCGTCACGCCGCTGTCTACGGCGCGCGCAGGGCCGCGTTCGTCAGCGCGGCGTTGCTCTTCGCCGGTGGGCTCGCGATTGCCTGGCCGCAGGCACCGGGCGGCCGGAACTCGGCCTCGGCCGAAGGCCACTGGCAACCGTGGTCGCGCGCAGCGTTGGTGCAGGCGCAGGCGGCCGGCAAGGCAGTCTTTGTGGACTTCACCGCTGCCTGGTGCGTGACCTGCCAGGTCAACAAGCGGCTGGTGCTGGAGCGCGAGTCGGTGCTACGCCACTTCACCGAGCGCGGCGTGGTGCTGATGCGCGCGGACTGGACCAGCCAGGACCCGGAGATCACCATGGCGCTCAAGGAACTCGGACGCAGCGGCGTGCCGGTGTACGCATTGTATCCGCCCCGCGCTGGCGCGCCGTTGTTGCTTCCGGAGCTGCTCACCGAAGCGCGGGTGATTGCCGCCATCGATGTCGTGACCGCAACACGGACCGCAGCCTCGCAGTGAACGGGAATTCGCACTCGCCAACAAGGAGGAACAATGATCGGTATCGTTCGCGACGCCCTGGTCGCATGCATCGCCCTCGGACTCGTCGGTGCGGCGTACGCCGCGGTGGCACCGGGCCGGCCCGCCCCGGATTTCGCCCTCACCGGCATCGACGGCAAGCCCTACCGGCTGTCTGATTTCCGCGGCAAGTACGTCGTCTTGGAGTGGTTCAACTCCGAGTGCCCGTTCGTGCAAAAGCACTACGAAAGCGGGAACATGCAGTCGCTGCAGGCGAAGTACTCGGCGAAGGACGTGGTCTGGATCGGCATCAACTCCACCAGCCCTCGGCACAGCAACTACCGCGATCCCGCTCGTTCGCAGGCCATTCTGAAGGAGTGGAAGTCGAATCCCAGCGCCTTCCTGCTCGACCCGGCGGGCAGTGTCGGTCAGACCTACGGCGCGCGCACCACGCCGCACATGTACATCGTCGATCCGTCCGGCAATCTGGTCTACATGGGCGGCATCGACGACAAGCCCTCGATCAGCGCGCGCGACATCCCCGGCGCGAAAAACTACGTCGCTAAGGCGCTGGACGAATTGCTCGCCGGCAAGCCGGTGTCCGAGAACAGCACCCGGCCCTACGGCTGCTCGATCAAGTACGCGGACTGACGCGGACTGCGTCGAACCGCCGGGGCACCATGGGCACCGAGAAGGACAAGAACAATCCGTGGCGGCCCGAGCGCGCGAGAACTCGACTGCCCACAGTGCTGCGGTGAACAGCGCGGTGCGTGTTTCGGCTCGTCTCGTTTCTGATTGTTTGGTGGTCCACGTCGTTCTTGTTTCACGCGGCCGCGCTGCCGGGAATCTCGAGCGCGGGCGAATCGTCTTCGTGGGCGGCGGTTCCACCCGGCCGCAAGGTGGCGCTGGAGGCGCACAACGCTTCGATCAGCACGACGCCGTCGGTTTCCAGCCGCACGGAGGATCCTGGCGGCAGGAGATCATCGCGGGGGACGCCCTCTTGAGTAATCCACAGCACGCCCGCGCGGCAGGTCACGCACGCGCCCTTGGCACCGCGCAGCTTCACGATGTTCAGCCGATCCAGGCTCAGCGTGGCCTCGTCCAGATCCACTTTCATGATCCGCTCCAGAAAGGCAAACCGGCGCTCATCGTAGGCAAGCACCGCTGTCCGTAACAGTCTCACGATCGCGGAATTGTGTACATTACAGTTTGCGGCTTCGACGACTGTTACGGTCGAATCGGCGGGCAGCTGTGCCTGCCCGAGCCGTCCCGCTTGTCGCAGTATCCCGCTGCCATGAACGAACAGGGCGTGCTCTACGAAACCGTCGCGGCCTCCATCTCGGGGATGATCGCCTCCGGCACCTTGCGTCCCGGCGAGCGCGTGCCTTCCGTGCGCAGGCTCTCCAGCCAGCGCAAGGTATCGATTGCCACGGTGTTGAAGGCCTACGAGGTGCTGGAAACCCGTGGTCTGATCGAAGCGCGGCCGAACGCGGGCTACTACGTGCGCCCGCGCGGGCCGGTGGCTGCCGAGCCGTCGGTTTCCAGCCCACCTTCCGCGCCGCAGCTGGTGGGCGTAAGCGCGCTGGTGCAGGATGTCCTGGATGCGCGCAAGCCCGACGTCGTGTCCTTCGGCGCGGCTTGCCCGAGCCACGAGCTGATGCCCACGCAGCGGCTGCGGCGTGCGCTGTCGTCCATCGCCCGGCGCAGGCCCACGGCTCTGACCCAGTACGTGCTTCCGCCGGGAAACGAGGAGCTGCGCCGGCAGATCGCTCGCCATTCGCTGGATCTGGGCTGCAACCTCGCGGCCCGCGACATCATCATCACGCATGGCGCGATGGAAGCCTTGAACCTGTGCGTGCGCGCGGTGGCCAAGGCCGGCGACACCATTGCGCTGGAGTCTCCGACCTACTTCGGGTTGCTGCAGATCTGTGAGACGCTCGGCGTCAAGGCGCTCGAGATCCCGACCCATCCGCGCGACGGCATCTCGCTCGAGGCACTGGAGTTCGCGCTCGAGCGCTCGAAGATCGCAGCGGTCGTGGTCATGGCCAACGCGCAGAATCCGCTCGGCTTCACGATGCCCGACGAAAACAAGAAGCGCCTCACGCGCATGCTGGAAAAGCGCGGCATACCCCTGATCGAAGACGACGTGTACGGCGACCTTTACTACGGCGAAGCCCGGCCGCTGCCGGTCAAGGCGTTCGACCGCGGCGGCAACGTCATGCTCTGCTCGTCGTTCACCAAGACCGTCGCGCCCGGCTTTCGTCTGGGCTGGGTGGCGCCCGGCAAGTGGCACGCTCAGGTGCAGATGCTGAAGTTCATCAATTCGGTGGGCAGCCCCGAGGCCTTGCAGTTGACGCTGGCGGAGTTTCTCGCCAGCGGAGGTTACGAGCGGCAGTTGCGCCATCTGCGCCGCGCCTTCCGCGATCAAACCGCCCGCGTTTCGGCCGCGGTGGCGGAACACTTTCCATCCGGCACACGGATCACACGCCCCGCAGGAGGCTTCATTCTCTGGCTGGAGCTGCCCGAAGGCATGGACTCGGTGGAACTGTTCCGCCAGGCGATGAAGCACGGTATCTCGCTCAGCCCGGGCGTGCTCTTCTCCGCCTCCGGCCGTTACCGCAATTGCATTCGCATGGGCTGCGCCGAACCGTGGTCGCCGCGCATCGAACAGGCGGTCGCCAAACTCGGCGAGCTTGCCAGGAAGCAGCGCTAGACTCTGGCCTTGTCGCCGGCCGGCGACAGCGTTCCGGCCTTCTTACGCGCGATTCGCTGTGGTCGAGTCTTGCCCGCGAACCTTGTCCGCTGTTTCATGGTCTGTCTGAAACTGTTTCAGGCGGCGGGAGCTTTGCCCGCCTGTTTTCCTTCATACTCAGGAGGCGTTCATGAAGCGACTGCTCATCGCGTTGGCCGCGCCGGCCGTGTTGTTCTGCTCATCGGCCATGGCGCAAGGCGTCGAACCGTTGATGTTCGGCGGCAAGCTGGGGTTCTTCAAACCGCACGGGTCGGACAACGACGCCGGCCTCAACGTCGGCGCTGTCCTCGGCAAACGCATCCAGGGCAACGTCTCGTGGGAAGCCGAGCTGAACCTCGGGCTGACCGACGGCCAGATCGGGCGCAACAACGACTACAAGATCAACTCCGTGGCCGGCTATGCGGTGTATCGCACGCCGGGCAACACGCACCTGAAGGCCAAGCTCGGCATCGCGTACTGGGATGACGACTTCGACAACGACACCAACCTCACCGCAGGCATCGGTCTGGGCTTCGCGCTGGGCCGCGGCACGCTGGACGTCGAATATACCCAGATCAACGACTACGTCGATTACATTACGGTGGGATACCTCCTGCCGTTCTGATCTTTCTCTCAGGCACGACGGGGCCCGCGCGGCGCAAGCCGCGCGGGCCCCGCTTTTCCGGGCGCACCCCCATCCAGTGTTGGGGCGCGCGGAACCTTTTGCCCTCGCTCATCGTGTAGGAACAGGATGGGCAAGTTCGTCCGGTTCCTGAAACGGAGCCTCGGCCAAGACCCCTTCGCGCTGTTGCTGGGGCCGTACGTAGACAGCCTCTACCGTGCGGCCTACCGCTTCACCGGGCGGGTCGAGGATGCTGAAGACCTCGTGCAGTCGCTGCTGCTGCGCCTGTATTCGAAGCGAGAAGAACTCGCGCGCGTCAAGGACCTGCGGCCCTGGCTCGTGCGTGCACTCTACAACCTGTTCGTCGACACCGTGCGCCGCAACGGTCGCGAGCCGGCCGCCGATGCAACCGGAGAGGAAGCCATTTCGCAACTTCACGGTCCAGGCCCCGAACCGGTGGAAACAGCGGCGCGAGCGCAGTTGGAGGCGCAGATCGCGGCCGCGCTGGAACGGCTCAACGTCGAACAGCGGGTGGTCGTTACGCTGCACGACATGGAGGGTTACAACCTCGCGGAGATCTCTCAAGTCCTTGATCTGCCGATCGGGACCGTAAAGTCTCGCCTGCACCGAGCACGCGCCCGGTTGCGCGAGTGCCTTCGGCGGGAACTCTTTTGCGTCACCCAACGTGTTAGCAAGCAGGGGTAAGACGGTGACGGCATGAATTGCGACGCAGTGACCGAACGTCTGGAGGATTTCGTGGACCGCCTGCTTCCGCTGCCGGAAGCGGATGCTGTCGAGCGGCATGTCGCGCTGTGCAGGAGCTGCCGCCGCGCGCTCGAGGCCGAGCGCGGTTTTCGTGCGTTGTTGCGCGCGCATCCCGTCCAGGGCCCGAGTCGGGGATTTGCGCGCCGCGCGCTGGCCGAGGCAGACCACACCGATCGCAAACTGCATCGGCGCGGCTTTGTCGCCGGTTTCGCCAGCGCGGCTGCGCTCGCGCTCGCAACGTGGTTCGTGCTCATGCCGGCGCAGCGGACGGCAGAGCCGGACGCGGATCTTCACGAAGTCAGAATGGCATTAAAGCAGGTGAAGTCGGTGCACTTGGTGTTTCACGTTCCCCGCGACATTCCGGACGGGACGATGTCGCTCGAACTGCCAGAACACGTGGAACTCAGCGGACACCCCGGACGACGATCGCTGACGTGGCATACCGCGCTCGCGAGCGGCACAAACAATCTCACCCTGCCGATCGTGGCGCGGAAAGTGGCGAGCGCAGACCTCAGGGTACGCATCAGCTACGGAGAAAAGCAGCAGATCTTCAAGGTCAGATTGAGCGTTTATCCCGGCGACGCTGCCGGTGGCCGGACACTGGACAGCAAGAATCGGGCAGCCGAAGCTTGAGAAAGGAGGTTGGTCATGATGGGAACCTTGCAACGATCCGCGATCGCAGCGTGCCTTGCGATCGCATCGGGAACGAGCCTGGCACAGGACGCCGACATCACCATGCAAGTGATCGAGGACGAGCTGCCGGAGGCCGTAACCAAGCAGATCGTGCTTCCACCGGAGGCGGATCCGCAGGCGGTCATCGACTCGGAGTTCGGCCTGTCCACGGCAAACGAAGCACGCCAGCGTCGCGAGCAGGGTCTGTCGACCGCGCGCGAGGCCATGGAGCGTAACGCCAACGAACGGCGCGATGCCCTGGAACGCGCGCGCTCCCTGTCGGAGCACCGCTCGCAAACCGGGGGGATTCCGCCCTTCGTGACTCCGAATCCATGAGCCGCTCCGAGCGGCAGTGGCACGCGCCGATGGGCGCGCGGGGTAGGGCCTTCCCTCGCGCGCCCATCGGTTTTTCTTGGTTCCGACCGACGCATGCCGGAGGAGCAGAGTCTGATGTTCCTGTTGCGCAGAACACTTCCCATTCTGACGGCGCTGTTTCTCGCCGAAGGACCCGCAGCCACTCGCGGGTTTGCTGCGACCGAGGGCGACGCGGCCTTCGAAGCGGGTATCCGCGCCTCGCGCGCTGGACGGCACGAGGAAGCGCTGCGTCAGTTCCAGCGCGCCCGGGCGGCGGGACTCGATCGGGCGGCGTTGCACTACAACCTGGGCGTGACCTATTACCGGCTCGGCCGTTACGCGGAAGCACGCGCCAGCTTTCGGCGCGTCGCGGAGCACGAAACGCTCGGAGCCCTGGTGCATTACAACCTCGGTCTGCTCGCGCTCAGACTCGAAGAGCGTGAGCAGGCGCGACGCCAGTTCCTGATCGCGCACCGTCTGGCCAAGGATGAAAAACTCAGACGACTGGCGGCGGTGCAGCTATCCCGGCTTTCCAGGGTGGCTGGAGCCGAACCGCGGCACAGCGCGACGATCGCAGCCGGCGCGGGCTACGACGACAACCTCGTGGTGGAGGACATTGGCGGGGCCGCCCGAGGAGGGGATTCGTTCTTCGAACTCTTCCTGGCCGGTTCCGCCACGGTTCATGGCACTCCCCGCGACGGCATCAAGCTCCACGGCTCCGCCTATCTGGTCGAATACGTTGACCAGAATGCCTTCAGCATGACCATCCTGCGAGGCGGCGCCGCGCAGGTGACCACCTGGGGCGGATGGCGTGCCGAGGCGGGCGGCGACCTCGAACTCAGCACGCTCGGCAACCGCGACTATCTGCGCACCCTGACTGCCAGCGTCGCTGGAAAACGGGCGATCGCGCCGACCGCCACGTTCGAGCTGCGCTATCGCTTCAGCGACATTGACGCGCGCGATTCGCTGTTTTCGCAGTTGAACGGCTACCAGCATCGCCTAAGCGTCGACGCGATGCACTCGCGCACGGACGGCTGGCTGAGCGGGCGTGCCTTTACCGAGTACAACGATCGCGAAGACCTGCACGGCGCTGGCATCTTCACCAGCTTCTCGCCGGTTCGGATGGGATTGCGTGCGGAGTACGGCCGGCGCCTGGCCGCCGACTGGGAGGTATCGGCATCGCTCGCACTGACATTGAGCAGCTACCGCGACGCCGACGTTCTGGAGGGCGGTGTCGAGCAACGCCGCAAGGACCAGCAGCTGCGTGTCGGTCTCGGACTGGCCCGCAATCTCGGCGAACGCTGGCAGGTTGGAGCCGAATACCAATACTACGACAACGACTCCAATATCGCGGCCTTCGCTTACCGCCGGAACGTTTATGCCCTGCGCGTGATCGGCATCTTCTGAGAAAACCCGCACGGCGAACCGTGCGGGTTTCTTCGCTCTCGCCCGGACGGCCGGCTCAGGTGAGCGTGCCGCCGCGGGTTTCGACGTAGACCGCGTACAGGGAAGTGCTCGCCGCCATGAACAGGCGGTTGCGTTTGGTTCCGCCGAAGCAGATGTTGCCCACGATCTCGGGCATGCGGATCTGGCCGATGCGGGTGCCGTCGGGCGCGAAGATGTGCACGCCGTCGTAGCCGTCGCCGACCCATCCCATTCCCGCCCACACGTTGCCGTCTTCGTCGCAGCGGATGCCGTCGGCGAAGCCGATCTTGCCGTTCAGCTCCATGCTCGCGAACACGCGCGGGTTGCGCAGCCGCCTGCTGCTGTCGACGTCGTACACCCAGATCACACTCTTGGCATTCGGGTAGTGCGACAGACCGGTGTCCGCCACGTACACCTTCTTGAAGTCGGGCGAAAAGCACAGCCCGTTGGGCTTGAACGGCTCGTCCGCGACCTTGGCCACCTTGCCGGGAGCGTCGATGCGGTAAATTGCTTCCTTCTGGATCGGCTGCGGGCTGCCGGTATTGAGCCGCACTCCCTCGTAGTTCATCAGCCCGCCGTAGCCCGGGTCGGTGAAGAACAGCCACCCATCGGGATGCGCCGCGCCGTCGTTCGGGGCATTGAACTCCTTGCCGTTGTCGGCCTTGTCGGCAAGCACCGTGTAGCTGCCGTCGATCTCATAGCGTCCGACCCGGCGCGTGCCGTGCTCGAACGAAATCTGCCGCCCCTGGTAGTCGAACGTGTTGCCGTTCGAGTTTCCCGCCGGATAGTGGAAGCGGCGACCCACATGGCCGTCTTCTTCGCACCAGCGCAGTTGCTCGTTAGCCGGGATGTCGCTCCACACCACGTAGCGGCCCACGCCGCTCCACGCGCAGCCCTCGGCCCACATCGTCCCGCGATACAGGCGCACGATCGGCGTGTTGCCGAGCTTGTACTTGAAGCGCTTGTCCAGAACGATGACGTCCGGATTCGGATAGCGCGCGATCGGGCCGTCGGGGTCGTACTGGTCGATGAAGTTGCGGGCAAAGGCCTGCGGCGCCATCGCAGTGATCGCCGCGATGCCTGAGACCTTCGCGAGGAAATTGCGGCGCGTGTTTTCATCCGGCTTGCGTTCGACCGGTTTGGACAGATCGATGAATTCGTGCTCTTGGATTCTTGGCATGGTTCCTCCGCTTCAGATGTTCTTCGGAAGAGGCCGATTCTGGTCGGCCCTGCACAGATCAATCGCTCCCGGGGTGCCCGTACGCGATGTCGGGGCACCCTTGGAAGCGAGGCTGCGACATTAGCGCGATGCACCGCACAAAAGCAAATGCACCTTCCAGGGATTCGATACACTTCGCGAAAGACCCCACGCTTCCGGCCGAGCGCGCTTCCGGGCAAGTCGAGCGGGCCGGGCGATTTGCGGCCGGCGTGGATGCGGCGCTATGGTTGGATTCTGCGACGGGAGTACCAGCGATGAAGTTCGTCGGCCAGCTGTTGGGACACCACTTGAAGCGTTACCCGCTGATGCAGCTCGATGATGTCTACAAACTGCTGCATCAGGCGGCGCTCGGCAGCGGACATGCGGTGGACGATCCCCAAGCAGCACGCCGCCGGCTGGAGCAGGAAGCGGCCGTACTCGGCACCGGGCCCGAGGAGCCGATCGCCGACGTGATCTCGCCCGACGGCAAGCTCGCGCGCATTCACCTGCGTGCCTATCTGGATGCCGGCCACGACCTCTCCGCGCTCGCCGACGCTTTCATCCAGACCGCGGTTGCCTATCGCGGCTCCAGGGACAAGCTCTCCAAGTTCTGCGCCTGCCTGGGCGATCTGGCAGGCGCCGGGGCGATACCGTTTACCCGCGAGACCGTTGTCGACTACTTCGACCGCATTGCGCGCTCCGGCTATCCGGTGGTCAGGCATTCACAGCCCTACCGCGACGCCTATCGCCCGGCCTACCGGGTGGTCGCGCTGGAGTTTCTCCCGGCAGTTGAGCCCACAAGTCCGTCGTGAGCCCAGTGTCAGGCGGACAGTGACGAGTGACGCGCGACGGAGGACAGCCGACCGAGGTCGAGCGGCTCTCGGTTTGCGAAAGAAAAAATAGAGGAGAGGAAATCCATGGCGGGCGCCCGAGCCGTGCTGCGACCGACGCTGCGCATCCGCGAGGTGCGCGCCTATCCCACTTCGTTTCCGGTCGATCCGGACAACAGCGTCACGCTCGGCATCGGGCGCACAGTCAAGCGCGATGCGGTGATCGTGAAGGTGACGACCGAGGACGGGCTCATCGGCTGGGGCGAGGCGCATCACGGCCGCTGCCCCGGCGCGGTGGCGCACATCATCAACACCACGCTCAAGAGCCTCGTGGTGGGACAGCTCGCCGACGACGTGACCGGAATCTGGAAGCGTATGTACGACAAGCAGCTCGCCAGCCACGGGATGGGCGCCGGGGCATGCCTCGGGATTTCCGGCATCGACATGGCGCTCTGGGATCTGCGCGCCAAGGCACTGGGGATACCGCTCTATCGCCTGCTGGGCGGAAGCGCGCGGCCGATTCCGGCCTATGCCGGCGGCGTCTCGCTCGGCTACCAAGATCCGACGAAACTGGTGGAAGAGACGCGAGTGCACGTAGAAGCCGGCTACAAGGCGGTCAAGCTACGCATCGGCGATAGCGTGCAACGCGATCTGGAACGCGTCTCCGCGGTCAGGAAGGCGTTCGCCGATTCGCTCGTCATTCTCACCGACGCCAACACCGGTTACCGGCTGGCGGATGCGCGCGCCGCGATGCCCGGGCTGGAAGCGAACCGCGTCGGCTGGCTCGAGGAACCGTTTCCCGCCCACGACTGGCGCAGCTACCGCGAAGCGAAGGGGCTGGGCCGCGTACCGCTCGCCGCGGGCGAGAACCACTACACGCGCTTCGAATTCGATCGCATCATCGATGACGGTGCCATCACGATTCTCCAGCCCGATCTGTCCAAGAGCGGCGGCATCACCGAGGGGTTGCGCATCGCGGCGCTCGCCGGCACCTGGAAGCTGCCAATCCACCCGCACACCTCGATGACCGCGCTCAACATGGCGGCGAGCGTGCATTTCCTCTGCGCCATCGACAACGCCGGCTATTTCGAGGCGGATGTGTCCAAGGCCAATCTGTTCCGCGACAAGCTGGTCGATCGCCCCCCGTACGCAATCGACGGTGATGGCTGCGTGCGGCCGCTCGAAGCTCCGGGCATCGGACTGGAAGTCGACGAGGAATTTCTCGCCGCGCATCCCGTCATCGAGGGCCCGGCTTACGTGTGAGAGAAAGGCAAGAGCGAAACACGAAGGCAAAACAGAGAGACGGAAGTCAAGGGAGAGTCACAACGTCATCCACGCAAGGAAGAGCGGGCCAGCCACTTCGATGCGGGGGCACTGTGCGGGTGTTGTGTCTAAACCGCCCGGCCTTTTCCTCGTGTCTTCGCCTGTCGCTCTCTTACCTGGGGATTGCGCGGGAGATGGCGCGCAGCCTGGCGTCTGAAGGGTTGTAGCCGAACAGATGCACGCCATCGGGCGCGACGAACCAGATCGAGCAAAGGCGCTGGTTCATCTGTTTGTCGAGCATCAGGCAGAGCGAGCCACCGCGCTGGCCGGTGACGCTGAAGGTGCCGCTGTCGATGAGGCTGCTGCCCGCGCGCAACTCGATGCGCCCGTCCGCGCCATAATGCGCGACGTAGTTCTCGCCCCGGCTGTTGCGCTCCTCGCGCGCGCCGGTGAACTCGGTCTTGAGCCGCTCGGTCGCCAGCCTTTGCAGCCCGGCCGCCCCGGCTGCGGCCGCGTCCGCCGGCGCAGGAGGAAAGTCGGCCGCCGCGCCCGGACCGGCCACCAGCAGCGCGGCGGCGCCCAGGAAAAGAAGGACGAGGCGCATGACGGACGTGCTCCCGGTTCAGTTGACCGAAGAATTGTAGACGACACCGACAACAGGAGACCCCTGCTTGCACTCCCCCCTGGACATCGAAAAGCGCGAAGCCGTGGCGATTGTGACGCTGAACCGGCCCGAGTCGCTGAACGCCATCAACCGCGAACTGCGCACACGGCTGACCGGCGCGATGCAGACGCTGGGCTCGGACGACGGCGTGCGCGCGGTCGTCATCACCGGCGCAGGCGAGCGCGCGTTCTGCTCGGGCCAGGATCTGACCGAAACAGCAGGTTACGATGTGGAGGACGTCGAAGCATGGCTGACCGAAAATCATGCGATGTACCGCGCACTGCGCAACCTCGACGTCCCGGCGATCGCCGCTTTCAACGGCGTTGCGGCCGGTGCGGGATTCCAGATCGGCTTGTGCTGCGATCTGCGCGTGGGCTATCCCGAGATGAAAATCGGCCAACCAGAAATCAAGGCCGGGCTCGCTTCGATCGTCGGCAGCCAGCTCATGACCGCATATGTGGGCGTAGGGCATAACCTGGAGTTGTCGCTCACTGGCGAGCTGATCTCCGGAAGCCGGGCGTACGAGATCGGATTGCTCAATCGCCTGGTGTCACGCGAGAAAGTCCTCGAAACCGCGCTTGCTCTCAGTCAGAGCCTCGCTCGATTGCCGCCCACGGCGATGCGGCTCACCAAACAACGGTTGCGCGCGTTGACCGACCCGGGATTCGAGGCGGCGCTCGCCGCCGCCATCGCGGCGCAAAAGGCAGCCTACGCCAGCGGCGAGCCGCGGCAAGCCATGCGTCGCTTCCTGGAAAAGCGAAAACGGGACTGACCGCCAAGCGCACAGGGGACGTCCACGACAACGCGGGGCTGGGAAGAAATGAGTTTCGATCAGACTCCAGGCCGCCACGCGGTGTGCACGAAGGAGCGCAGCTTCGCCAGAGCGCCTGGTCGCAAACCCGCTGCGAACTTCTCGGTTCTTCTCGGAGTCTTCGCTGTCCTCGGCGGTTCGCTGCTTTGGTGCTTGACGTGTGCGTGGACGGGAAGTCAGGCGCGGGCTGCGGCAACGCAGTTTCCGAACAAGTCGATCAGGATCGTGGTGCCGTATCCGCCGGGGGGATTCAACGACGCCCTGGCGCGAACGCTCGCCGAAAAACTGCACGCATCCTGGGGCCGGACCGTCGTCGTCGACAACCGTCCCGGCGGGGGCACCACGATCGGAACCAATCTGGTTGCCAAGGCGGCGCCCGACGGACATACGCTGCTGATCGTCTCATTCGCTTTCGCGGTCAATCCCGCGCTGTACCGCAAGCTGCCCTACGACACGCTCTCGGATTTCGCCCCGGTCGTGCTCGCCGCCAGCACGCCCAACCTCCTGGTCGTGAATCCGGCGCTGCCGGTGAGGTCGGTAAAAGAGCTGATCGCGCTGTCCAGATCGCGCCCCCGCGGCCTGAGCTACGCCTCGGCGGGCAGCGGCGCCTCGAACCATCTGTCCATGGAGTTGTTCAAGTCCCTCACCGGCGCGAATCTGGTGCACGTCTCCTACCGGGGAAGCACGCCCGCGGTCATCGATCTGATCGGCGGCCAGGTGGACGTCATGTTCGACAACACCCCGAACGTGTGGCCCCACGTCAAAGCGGGCAAGCTGCGCGCGCTGGCGGTTTCCAGCGCCACGCGCTCCCCCTTCACCGCCGAGCTGCCCACCGTAGCCGAGGCCGGCGTGCCCGGATTCGACGTGTCAGTCTGGTTCGGCGTGGTCGCACCCGGCCGGACACCGCGGCCGCTGGTCGATCGGCTCAACGCGGAAATCAACCGCATCCTGAAGCTGCCCGACGTCCAGGCAGGTTTCCGCAGCCAGGGCGTGGAACCGCTGGGTGGCTCGCCTGCCGGATTCGCCGATTTCATCCGCGCCCAGATCGCGAAGTGGGCGCCGGTAGCCAAGTCGTCCGGCGCGCGCGCCGAGTAGGGCCGATCGAATCAACCACGGAGACACTGAAGCGGAGAGCAATCTGGAGGAAGATCCGAGCCCGAGGGATTACCGACAGGCAACGATTGGTGACGCATGAGTGTCTTCGTGTTCGACCTCCAGTTTTTCTCTGTGTCTGTGTCGTTCATGCCAACGCCGAAAGGGCTGCAGCGGCGAGAGCACTCAGCACCACGACGATCGCCGGACTCACTTTCCACAAGGCGAGCAGCGCAAAGGCGCCAAGTGCGATCGCCACATCGGTCGGCGAACGGATCGCGCTCGTGACGACCGGATCGTAGAACGCCGCGAGCAGCAGCCCGACCACGGCTGCATTCACGCCGGCCAGCGCCGACTGCGCGCGGCCATCCGCGCGCAGCCGCTGCCAGAAGGGCAGCGCCGCGATCACCAGCAGGCAAGCGGGCAGGAAGATCGCAGCCGTGCAGAAGATCGCGCCAGCGACGCCGCCCATCGCGGCGCCCAGATACGCGGCGAACGTGAACAGTGGGCCGGGAACCGCCTGGGCGGCGCCATAACCCGCGAGAAACGTGTCCTTGCCCACCCATCCGGGCGGCACGACTTCGGCCTGCAGCAGGGGAAGGACTACGTGGCCGCCGCCGAACACGAGCGCACCGGCACGGTAGAACGCGTCGAACACCGCGATCGCCCGGCCCGCGCCCGCCCCGACTCCGAGCGGCAGGATCACCAGCAGCGCCAAGAACAACGCCAGCGCACTCAGTGCGCCCCGCTTCGACACGCCGGACAGTACCCCCTCGGCCTTTGCGACGGGCGCGCCGGAGAGTCCTGCAAGTCCGGCGACCGCGCCAAGCGCGATGACGAGGACCTGGGACCATCCGCTCGACGCGAGCAGCATGCACATCGCCGCGAGCACCGCGATGGTCGCACGTGGTGCGTCCGGGCACAGCGCTCGGCCCATCGACCACACCGCCTGGGCCACCACCGCCACGGCTGCGATCTTCAGCCCGTGCAGCCAGGCGGCATCGGGAGAGACATTCGATCCTTGCAGCAGGAGAGCAAAGGCCGCGAGCGCCACCGCCGACGGAGCGGTGAATCCGAGCCAGGCGGCGAAGCCCCCCGGAAATCCGGCCCGCATCAGTCCGAGCGCGATGCCCACCTGACTGCTCGCAGGGCCCGGCAGAAACTGGCACAGCGCAACCAGGTCGGCGTACGCCTGGGGCGATATCCAGCGGCGGCGATCGACGAACTCATCGCGAAAGAAGGCGATGTGCGCCACCGGCCCGCCGAACGAGGTGAGGCCGAGCTTCAGGAATGCTCCGAATACCTCGCTGACGCCGGACCTGGATTCGCTCATCGCGGGGAGGGGCCATGCACGCCGCCCCGCATGTTACCGACCTGCAGTCAAAACACAAACTCCCGCCGCGCAGTACGCGCAGCAAGAGCAAATGCCGAATAACCACCGAGGGCTCCAAGAGAATCAGGCATGAGTTGGCTTTCTCTTCCTTCCTGCTTCTTTGTGACTTTGTGATGAGCTTTGCGGGTTTTCTCCGCGCCCTCGGCGTCCTCGGCGTCCTCCGCGATGGGAGTTTCTTTGTTGCACGGTTACCAGGTGTAGCGGACGGTGTAGCGCACGGTGGTTTCGCCGTTGGACGGAACCTCGACCGGGAAGTGGATGGTTCGCGAGTCCTGCCTTTCCCACGAATGGTTGGCCTGAGTGATCTTCCAGTTGGTCCAGCGATACAGGTTCTCTTTCACGATCACCCGCACCGGCTGATCCTTGCTGTTGCGCAGCTTGACTTCGATCTCCTCGGTCATCGTGTTGCGATTCGAGTCGACCCTGAAATCCATCTGGCGCCGGCTGCCGACCACGTCGAACGCATTGCCGAGCATCAGCTGGATAGTCTCGTTCTTCGGCGTGTGGTCGATGCGGTCCTCGCCGATGAATTCGAGCGAACCGTCGGCGTCGTCGGCTTTTGCCACGCGTACGCGACCGGCGGGCAAGGGCACGCCCATGCCGTTCGCCTCGCTGTTCTTGAAGCGCAGATAAACGTCGACCTTGGTGTTGGCAGTGAAACCGAGGTTGCGGTCGGTGAGCACAGATCCATGTCCGTAGTGAAGCCCGGCCTGGCCGTAATAGACCAGGGTCTTGTCGCAGACGACATTCTTTGCCGCGGGAAACAGCTCGATCTGCTTTGTCGAGTTGTCGGGAAGCGTGGTGCTGCGTCCGAGCGTATAGAGGTGATATTCGAAGAACTGCTTCTCCTCGAAGCCGCGCATCTCGTCGTCGGCTTCGCGCGTGGCTTGGGCCATGGCGGCCATCGGCACCTGCTGTTTGAACTCGGCGCGATGCACGTCGCCCGCGACCAGCTTGACTTTCGCGTCCGTATAGGTCGCGCCCGATTGATTGAGGATGCTGACCCACGCGCCGACGTCGAGCCGGCATCCGCCTGCCTCCGACAGTGTCAGGTTATAGTCGGTCCACCAGCCCAGGCCGGCGGTCTGGTAGGTCACGCGGGCGCGGTGCGCACCGGGCTGTCTGGTCGCCACGTCCCACACCAGCGTGGGGCGGGTGATCAGCCCGCCGGGCAGATTGGGAAGCTTGACGCCAGCGTTGTACGGCACGGTGCGCACGGCCCCGTCGGCTTCGCGCAGCGTGATCCCTCCGCGCGCCGAGAGCAGCGTGCCCTCGATCGTCTCGATGCGGTCGCCAACCAGGCGTTCGACCGCGATTTCGCGATCCAGGAAGCGCTCGAGAAGTTTTTCCGTGCTGACCAGGTCGAACTGGAAACTCTGCTCGATGACCCGCGTGCCTTCGGGATCGGTCAGGGAACTGAACCAGACCGTGGTCGGATCAATCTGGGCCGCAACGTCGGTAAACTTCAATTCGTTGCGCCCGGCCTTCAGCTCGACCGGGCGGTCGTGGCGAACCACGGCATACCCCGGCGCTGCGTTCCGGCCGCCGTGGCGACCGACCTGCGTCACGGCCGTGCTGTAGATGGTGATTGCGTCCTCGGCGAACACCGGGAGCGATCCGAGCGAAGCGAGAGCGGCGAGCGTTGCAGGCAGGCGGTGGCCCATTTTGAGTTCTCCTTTCGGGATAACGCGCGTTGATCGTTTGAACGAACGGAAGGCCGCGGTGGGGTTAACCGGCACTCCTTCCCTGTTGAACCTGGGTATCGACATGGTGAACATGTATCGCGCTAAGGCGATCGTCCTGTTTCTGCTGGCGGCCTGCGCACTGCCGGCGCGCGCGGATGAACCCCTGGGCATTGGCCTGGAAGGGTTTCCCTACCCCCACGACGTGCGCTACCTGCCGCTGCTCATGAACGGCGAGCCGGTGCGCATGGCTTACATGGACGTCGCGCCGACCGGCACTGCGAACGGCCGCACGGCGCTCCTGTTGCACGGGCGCCATTTCTTCGGCGAGTACTGGAAGGACACGATCGCCTTTCTCGCCGCCGCCGGCTGGCGCGTCGTCGTGCCCGACCAGATCGGATTCGGCAAGTCCTCCAAGCCGGATGTCGCCTTGTCATTCCACGGGCTGGCGCGCAATACCAGGGCGCTGCTGGACAGCCTCGGCGTCGGGCGCGCCGATCTGATCGCCCATTCCATGGGTTGCATGCTGGCCGTGCGCTTCGCGCTGATGTATCCGGAGGCGGCCGATCGGCTGGTGCTGGAGGGGCCGATCGGACTCGAAGACTACCGGCTCAAGGTGCCGTATTCCACGCGCGAGGAGCTGATCGCCGCATCCCGCGCTCAGACCAGGGAAAGCATCGAGCGCTTTTTCCGCGGGTACTTCGTGCACTGGCAGGAACGTTTCCAGGTTTACCCGGACGTCGCCTGGCGCTGGACGCTGGGACCGGAAGCCGAACGGCTGCACCGCGTGTCTGCCCACAGCTATGCCATGGCCTACGAGCAACCGGTGGTGTACGAGCTGGCGCGGCTGCGGGCGCGCACGCTCATCGTGGTCGGCGAGCGGGACCGTTCCGCCATCGGCCGCAATCTCGTCACACCGGAAATCCGGGAAACATTGGGCAGACTCCCCGAGCTGGCACATGAAGCGTGCGAGGTGATAGCGGACTGCACCGCGGTAACGCTCAATGAGACCGGCCATATTCCGCACCTCGAGACCCCGGATCGTTTTCATGCAGTGCTGTTTTCCTTCCTCGCCCTGCCGCCGGGCGGGAGCCTGGACTCCGGATTCTCGCCGGCAAGGCCGGCAAGCACTAAAATGAACGCCACGCCGCGCTAGGGGATGCCAGGGGGATGGCGCGCGGCCGCACACGTCCGCGTCACACCAACACCGTTCGCAAACGATGGCACTGCGTCGAAGCGTGCTGGCAACCGTCGCCTTGTGGTTCGCGTGGGCGGGCCCGGTTGGGGCCGGGCTCGCGCTGGACCCTGCGGCCGGAGTTCACCTGCCGCAAGTCGCCTATCTCGAGGATCCCTCGGGAGCGCTGTCCGTAGCCGAAGTCGCTGCCCGCCACGCGCAGTTCAAGCCTGCCGCCGGCAGCGCGCCAAATTTCGGCTTTACCGATTCGACCTACTGGTTTCGCATCGAGCTCACCCGCGGCGCCGACGACCCGACGGCCTGGTATCTGGAGGTCGGCTATCCGCCCCTCGATCATCTGGAGCTGTACTGGCGTGCGGCAAGCTTGCCAGCCGCCGAGTTCGAGCGCGCCGTCTCGGGCGACCTGCTTCCGTTTCACGCGCGCAGCGTGCGCGAGCCGCAGTTCCTTTTCCCGCTCGAGCTGCCGGCCGGACAGTTGCGCGAGTTCTACCTCAAGGTGCGCACGGTAGGTGCAGTCACCGTCCCCCTCAGAGTGCTCTCCGCGGACGCGCTGGAGCAAAGCCGCAGCCGGGCGCACATTATCCACGGTCTGTTTTTCGGCACCCTCGCGGCGCTTGCGCTGTACAACTTGCTGCTGTTTCTGTCGATCCGGGACGTGAGCTATCTGTACTACGTCTCCTACGTGGTGACGGCAGGGCTGGCTTACCTCGGCTACGACGGGCTGGCGTATCAGTATCTGTGGCCCGAAGCGGTCGGGTGGAATCAGCGGGCGCACGTCGTGCTGGGCTTCACCGCGCTCGCGTTTGCGTTGCTGTTCACGCGCAGTTTCCTCGCGCTGGCAACCAGCCACCGTTTGTTGGATCGCTCGCTGTTCGCGCTGGCCGGCGCTGCCGGCCTGTTGGCGCTGTTGTCGATCTGGCCCCTGTCCTTCTGGGCCAGCGCGCGGCTGTTCGTCGCGATCGGCCTGCCCGGCGCCTTGGCGGTGCTGGCGAGCGGGCTGCTCGCCTGGTACGCCGGATACAAGCCGGCGAGATGGTTCCTGCTCGCCTGGGCGACCCTGATCGTGGGGCTCGCGGCGTATTCGTTGCGCTTTCTCGAGCTCGCGCCGGCCAACTTCTTCACGATCTATGGCCTGCAGATCGGCACCGGCGTGGAGATGGTATTGCTTTCGATCGCGCTGGCCGATCGCATCAACACGATGAAGCGGGAGAAGGAGCAAGCGCAGGCTGCACTGCTCGACGCGGCGCGGCGCTCCGAGCGCGAACTCGAATCGATCGTGCAGGAGCGGCTGCGCGAACTGAACGAGGTCAACAAGATCCTGGAACAGGAAATCGCCGAACGGCGGCGTGCCGAGGAAGCACTGTTCGAGATGGCGCACCACGACGCCCTGACCGGGCTGCCCAACCGCCTGTTGCTGAAGGACCGCTTCGAGGTCACCGCGTCGCAGACCGACCGCGTCAGCGGCACGCTCGCCCTTCTGATGGTCGATCTGGACGACTTCAAGCGCGTCAACGACACCCTCGGCCACCAGGTGGGAGACGGACTGCTGGTCAAGGTCACGGAACTGATCCGCGGCTGCGTGCGCGCCTCCGACACCATCGCCCGCTTCGGCGGCGACGAGTTCGTGATCCTGCTGGGAAGCCTGCGCGACGCGGCCGAGGCGGCGCTCGTGGCCGACAAGATCGCGCGCGCACTGGCCAGGCCGATCGCACTCGACCAGCACCGGCTGCGCACCAGCACCAGCATCGGCATCGCGCTCTATCCTCAGGATGGCTCCACCATGGAAAGCCTGCTCAGATGCGCAGACGTGGCGATGTACCGAGCCAAACAGGCGGGCGGTAATACCTTCTACTTTTTTCTCGAAGGTGCGCAGCGTCAGCTTTCGCTGCCCGCCGTGCGTCCGGAGTAAACTGCGGGGCGGCGGGCGCGACCGCCGTTCCGATGCATGCACAGCCGATCAGAGTGAACAAGCCAGCTCACCCCACCGCCGCCTCGTCCAGCAATTTCATCCGCGTGATCATCGAAGCCGATCTCGCTGCGGGCAAGTACGCCTCGCGGACCTGGTGTGGACGCCCCGGACCGGCCAGGGTGCACGAAGGCGCGCCGAAGGATCCGGCCCGGATCCGCACCCGCTTCCCGCCCGAGCCCAACGGCTACCTGCACATCGGTCACGCCAAGTCGATCTGCCTGAACTTCGGTCTGGCCCGTGACTACGGTGGCCAGTGCCACATGCGTTTCGACGACACCAACCCGGTCACCGAGGAAACCGAGTACGTGGAGTCGATCCTCGACTCGGTGCGATGGCTGGGCTTCGATTGGGGGCCGCACCTGTACTACGCGTCGGACTACTTCGACCTGCTGTACGAGTTCGCCGAAGCATTCGTGCGCCACGGGCTGGCCTATGTCGACTCGCTCTCCGCCGAGCAGATGCGCCAGTACCGCGGGACGCTCATCGAGCCCGGCCGCAACTCCCCGTACCGCAATCGTTCGGTCGAAGAGAACCTGGCGTTGCTGCGCGAGATGCGCGCGGGCAAGCACCCCGACGGCGCGCATGTGCTGCGCCTGAAGATCGACATGGCGAGCCCCAACATCAACCTGCGTGACCCGGTGGCCTACCGCATCCGACATGCGCGTCACCATCGCACCGGCGACAAGTGGTGCATCTATCCGAGCTACGACTACACACACGGGATCTCGGACGCGCTGGAGAACATCACCCACTCGATCTGCACCCTGGAGTTCGAAGACCATCGGCCGTTGTACAACTGGATCAACGAGCGGCTGCGCGACTTCGGCATCCTCAAGGACCCGCTCCCGCAACAGATCGAGTTCGCCCGGCTCAACCTCACCTATGTCGTGCTCTCCAAGCGCAAGCTGATCCAGCTCGTGGAAGAGAGACACGTGGACGGATGGGACGACCCGCGCATGCCCACGCTGGTCGGAGCCCGGCGGCGCGGCTACACGCCGGAGGGCTTCCAGCTCTTCGCCGAGCGAATCGGTGTGGCCAAGGCCGATTCCTGGATCGATTACACCGTGCTGGAAGATTGCATGCGCGAAGTGCTCAACGAATCGGCCCCGCGGCGCGTGGCCGTGCTCGATCCCCTGCGGCTGATCATCGACAACTATCCCGCCGGCAAGGAAGAGCTGAGCGAAGCCCCGAACCATCCGCAGAAACCTGAATGGGGCCACCGCCCGCTGCCGTTTTCGCGCGAGCTGTGGATCGAGCGCGAGGACTTCATGGAGAATCCGCCGAAAGGCTACTTTCGGCTCTTCCCCGGCAACGAAGTGCGGCTGCGCTACGGATACGTCGTCCGGTGCACCGGTTGCGACAAGGACGCTGCGGGCCGGATCATCGCGGTGCACTGCGAGTTTTATCCGGATTCGAAGTCCGGCACCCCGGGCGCCGAAAAATACAGGGTGAAAGGCAACATCCACTGGCTCTCGGCGCGGCACGCCGTCCGCACGGAAGTGAGGATCTTCGACCGGCTGTTTCGCGTTCCTCAGCCCGGCGCGCAGCGCGACTTCCTGGAAGACCTCAATCCCGACTCGAAGAAGACCATCGTTGCGTACGGGGAACCGTCGCTCAGGGACGCGAAGCCGGAGGAGCGCTTCCAGTTCGAACGGCACGGCTACTTCGTCGCCGACCGCATCGACTCCACGCCCGGCTCGCCGGTGTTCAACCGCACAGTGACGCTACGCGACTCCTGGGCGAAGCAGCGGTAGGCGGCAGGCTCTCGCCACGGGGGACCTGCCCTCTCCCCGGGCCGCTTTGCCCGCTTCGTGAGTTCCGTAAGTCTTTGTGACGTATAAGTTTTATGGACGCTGTCGCCGTTCAGCGTCCGTTCAGCGTGTCCTCCGTAATCTGCGCTCGACCAGGACGGAACCTGGCTTTGTGCGAAAGGAGGTTTGCAATGAAGACGAAGAAACTGGTCGCATCGGCGCTCGGCGCAATCCTGCTGACCGGCAGCACCCTGGCGCTGGCCGGAGACTGGAAGTCGCGAAGCGTCGAACGATGGGATGAGCGGCCGCGGCACGAGCGCAGCTGGTCCGATCACGGCCGGCACGACTGGGAGCGTGACTACCGGAATCCTCGGGGCCACGGTTACTACCGCGGGCGTGGTCACTGGAAGCCGTACTGGCACCACCATTATCGCCATCACCATCATCACTTCCATCATCACCACTACGGCTACTGGCGGCCTTACGGGTACGACAGCGACGGCGTGACCATCATCTTTCGCGGCACGTTCCATTGATGCGATCGAGAACAGGAGGAATGAACATGAAGACCAACATGAAACTGTCGGCGCTCGTCGCGGGATTCGCGCTCGCCTTCAACGCTCCCGCGCTGCTGGCGGGCAACTCGTTCGAAGACTACGCCAAGGTGACCGAAGTCACGCCCGAGTACGAAAAGGTGAACTATCCGCGCAAGGAGTGCGTTTCGGAATATGTGCCGGAGCGTGTTCCGCAACGCGGGTCCATGGCCGGCCCCCTGATCGGCGGCATCGCCGGCGGCATCCTCGGTGCGCAGGTCGGCAAGGGCAACGGGCGCGTGGCCTCTTCGGCCGCGGGGGCCGCGATCGGCGCCATCGTCGGCGACCGGCTCTCGCAGCGGCCCGCCGACGAGTACTACGAGCGCGAGGTGCGTCGCTGCCGCATGGTCGATCACTGGGAAAAGCGCCTGGCGGGTTATCGCGTGGCCTACGTTTACCAGGGTCACGAGTACGAAACCTTCCTCTCCTACGATCCGGGTCCCCGGCTGCCGGTGCGCGTGAGCGTGGCGCCGCTGGGGGGTAGCGGCCGCGATGACAACTGGGATGAATGATGGCGGGACGCGGCGCCGCGCCGGGTTGCATGCGACCTTGGCATCGGAGATCATCGGCCTCGAATCGGCAAGCCATGAAATCCGCCATGTCGAAGCATCTGCTCCTGGCGCTGGCGCTCGGTGTCCTGACGCTCGCGGCGCCGGCCGAAGCCCAGCGCAATCGCGCGCCTCGCGACCAGTTGTGGCCCGACGCCTCCACTCAGCGCCGCGACGAGGGCGAGCGCCGCAGGATATCGATCGAACAGGCGATCGACTCGGTCCGTAGCGCCACCGGCGGCCGGGTGCTGGACGTCCGGGACCGGGGCGACGAATACCGCATCAAGGTCCTCACGCGCGACGGCGAGGTGCGCACGGTCCGGGTCGATGCCTACAGCGGCGCCCTGCGCTAGCGCTTCCTGAAAAGCGAAACACGAAGTCACGAAGAGAAAACACACCATCGAATTACCAGGGACACCAAGCAAGCTGAGGGTCGCGTCGAGAATCTCGGGAGTCTTTGTCTGCCTTCGTTGCGCTCCTATGCATTGCTTGGGTCGCGCTTGTCCTTGCTTTCGTCTTTTCTTCGTGCCTTCGTGTTCCGCTCTTCGGGTCTGATTCTTTTTCTTTGGAGCTTCTTCAACGGCCGACCATGCGCATACTGGTTGTCGAGGACGAGCCGGTTCTGCAGAAACAGCTTCGCGCCGAGCTGGAGTCGCAGGGCTACACGGTGGATGCTACCGGCGAGGGCAAAGAAGCGCTCTATTTCGCCACCGAGTACCCCTACGACGCCGCGATCATCGATCTGGGTCTGCCCGGGATATCCGGACTGGAAGTGATCGGCCAGCTGCGCAAGCACGGCAGTCGCCTGCCCATCCTGGTGCTCACCGCCCGCGCGCGCTGGCAGGACAAGGTCACGGGGCTGGAGACCGGGGCCGACGACTACCTCACCAAACCGTTCCAGCCCGAGGAGCTGCAGGCGCGGCTCAAGGCGCTGCTGCGGCGGGCGGCGGGTGCGACGCGCGACCGGCTGCGCTGCGGGCGGCTCGAAATCGACTTCGGCGCGCAAAAGGTCCTGGTCGACGGCCGGGAAATCGAACTCACTTCGTTCGAATATCGCCTGCTCGAGCATCTGGCTCGCGCGCGGCCGCGGGTGCTTTCCAAGGAAGAACTGGCCGCGCATCTCTATCCGCACGACGAAGAGCGCGACAGCAATGTGATCGAGGTCCTGATCGGCCGCCTGCGGCGCAAGCTCGATCCCGACAGCCGGCTGCAGCCGCTGGAAACCCTGCGCGGACGCGGCTATCGCTTCGCCCTTGGCGACGAGTAGAAGATCCGGGCGCTCACTGCGGAACACGTTGACGCCGCGGGAGAACCTCGGTTTAACCACCAAGGACGCCAAAAAGGGCAAGATGGATCCATTCGATTCCCTTCTTGGTCAGCCTCGGTTTGGGCCTTGTCTGCATTGAGAGTCTGCGTTCGAACGTGAAATGCGCTCGCTGAACGCACGCATCGCCGTCGGGGCTGGAGTCGTGCTCGCGGTATTCGTCGCGGCCTCCGCATTCGCGCTGGAGCGCGCCTTCCGCGACAGCGCCCGCGGCGCCCGCCAGGAACGACTGCTAGCTCAGGTATACCTGTTGATGGCGGTGGCGGAAGTGGACGCGCGGGGAGAGTTGTCGATGGGTAACGGCCCGGCCGAGCCGCGGCTGGACCAGCCGCAGTCCGGCCTCTACGCCTGGATCGTGGACGGCAGCGGACGGACCGTCTGGCGCTCCCGCTCCGCGCTGTCGGTGTCGTTGCCCAAGATCGCGCCGCTGCCCGCCGCGGTCCAGCGCTTCGCCGAAGCGAAAACGGCCGAAGACGGCCAGGCGTACTTCGCGCAGTCCTACGGGGTGAGCTGGAACGTCGGCGGCCGGAGATATCCCTTCACTTTCGCGGTCGCGGAAGATCTGCGCCCGTTCGAACAGCAGCTCAATCTCTATCGGCGCAGCCTCTGGGGCTGGCTGGGCGCGATGGCGGTGCTGCTGCTTGCCGCACAGTGGGCGATCCTGCGCTGGGGGTTGTCGCCGCTGCGCCGCGTGGCCGACGATCTCACGCGGGTGGAAGAAGGTGCCCAGCAGCAACTGGCTGGCGACTATCCCGATGAACTCAGGCGGCTCACCGACAACCTGAACGCCCTGCTCGCGCACGAGCGCGCGCAGCGCAAGCGCTATCGCGACGCGCTCGCCGATCTCGCCCACAGCATGAAGACGCCGCTCGCGCTGATGCGCGCCGCTCTGCGCGAGGCTCGCCCCGACGCCGCGCTCGCGCGCGCGCTCGACGAACAGGTTCAGCGCATGGACCAGATTGTGGCCTATCACCTTCAGCGTGCGGAAACCGCCGGTCGCATCGGTACCGGCACCTCGCTCGCACTGCACCCCGCGATCGAACGGGTGGTGCGCGCGATGCAGAAAGTGCACGCGGACAAGGCTGCTCGGGTCGATCTGGCGGTGGACCCGGCACTGCGCGTCCGGGTGGACGAGGGCGACCTCACCGAGATGCTGGGCAACCTGCTGGACAACGCCTTCAAGTGGTGCCGTAGCCGGATCCGGATCGGCGCATCGGCGCATTCCGGCACATTGACGCTGACGGTGGAAGACGACGGCGCCGGCATCGCGCCGGCCGATGCCGAGCGCGTGCTACAGCGCGGCGCCCGCGCCGACCAGTCGGTGCCGGGTCACGGCATCGGGCTCGCTCTCACGCGCGACATCGTCGAGGCTTATGCCGGCGCCATCCGCATCGAGCGCAGTGAGTTGGGTGGGGCGGCGGTGAGATTGGAGTTACCGGCGGCCGCCCGCTAGGTCAGGCGGTGCGCGGGAATGCCAGCTTCAGCCTGCGCAGCACGTGCGGCGCGAGGGCGCCGATCGCCTGGTAATAGGCCAGCCGCTCGGGCGGCAGATCCTCCACGCTGCCCACTTCGCCCCGGCAGTTGGTCGCGCCGCACAGGCAGTGGAAGCGCCAGCCGGGGAAGGCCTCGATGCCGGCGCGGGTGGTGGTGGTGGCATAGTCGAAGGTGAGTTCTTCCCCGGGCGGGATATCGCGCAGCGCGACCAGAAACACCCTCCCCCCGCCCCGGAAGTCCAGCCGGCAGTTCGGGTCGCAACTGTGATTCACGAAGTCGTCCAACGCCCCGGAGGGGAGGAACACTTCGTTCTCGCCGACCTCCATGACATGATCTGGCGCCACCCTGGCCCCGACTTCGAACGTGGCGTGCGGTCCGAAATGTTCCAGCAGCGTCTCGCCTCTGCGGTGCCCGGTCCGGGTGTAGAGCGCCTGGCCCCTCGGTGTGTCCTTGAGCGCGAGGCCGGGGTGGGGAGGCAGGACGCCCTCGGGCACGCGGGACGGCTGGTCGGTCGGCAAGCGCAGGCAACCCCTTTGTCGAAAATGCGTAAGCGTCACACAAACCGCGCGCGGCGGGAAGACACCCCTTTGCGCCGTGCGCCCGGGGGTGTATGTTCCCGGCATGAGCGCGGCCCACCCCGCGACGCTTCCGCCACGCGCGTGTTCGGAGGCTTGCCGTGCGTCATCGACACGACGCGCCCGCATCGCCGGGCGTGTTCCATTCGCGGAGAACGGCATGACACGAACCAACGAACACTGGGTCGAGCGCCGCCAGGCGGCGGTGGCACGCGGCGTGGCCAGCGCGCACCCGATCTACGTCGAGCGCGCGGAAAACGCCGAGCTGTGGGACGTGGAGGGCCGGCGCTACCTCGACTTCGCCGGCGGCATCGCGGTGGTCAACACCGGCCATCGCCATCCCAAAGTCATGGCCGCGGTCGACGCGCAGCTCAAGCGCTTCACGCACACCGCCTTCCAGGTGGTGCCTTACGAGTCGTATGTCCTGCTGGCGGAGAAGCTGAACGCACTCGCGCCGATCCGCGGACCGGTGAAATCGATCCTGTTCTCCACCGGCGCGGAAGCGGTCGAGAACGCGATCAAGATCGCGCGCGCCGCCACGGGGCGGCCTGCAGTGATCGCCTTCTCCGGCGCCTTCCACGGTCGGACGCTGTTCGCCACCGGGATGACCGGCAAGACCGTGCCCTACAAGTCCGGCTTCGGCCCGTTCGGCGGCGAGATCTACCATGCCCCCTTTCCGATCCCGTATCACGGCGTGACCGTGGACGACGCGATCGGCGGAATCGAGCGGCTGTTCAAGACCGACATCGAGCCCTCGCGCGTGGCGGCGATCGTCGTGGAGCCGGTGCAGGGCGAAGGCGGCTACTACATCGCGCCGTTCGACTTCCTGAAGCGGCTGCGCACGCTCTGTGACCAGCACGGCATTGTCTTCGTCGCCGACGAGGTGCAAAGCGGGTTCGCGCGTACCGGCAAGTTCTTCGCCATCGAGCACGCGGGCGTGGAACCGGATCTGATCACCATCGCGAAAAGCCTAGCCGGCGGCTTCGTGCTATCCGGCGTCGTGGGGCGCGCCGGCATCATGGATGCTCCAGGTCCGGGTGGTCTCGGCGGAACCTACGCCGGCCATCCCGTCGGCTGCGCGGCCGCGCTCGCGGTCATCGAAGTCATCCTGGAGGAAAAGCTCAACGAGCGCAGCCTGGCGATCGGCGCACGCATCGACACACGGCTCAAGGCGATGAAAGCGCGGCCGGACAGCGCACCGATCGGCGACGTTCGTCACCTCGGCGCGATGGCCGCCTTCGAGCTGATCAAGACGCGCGGCGGCAACGAACCCGATGCTGATGCCGCCAAGGCGCTCACCGCGCGGGCGCTCGCCCATGGGCTCATCCTGCTCACCTGTGGCGTGTTCGGCAATGCCATCCGCATCATGGTGCCGGTGACCGTGAGCGACGCCGTGCTCGACGAAGGGCTGGACATCATCGAGCGCTCGCTGCTTGAAATCGCCGACACCCGTTCCCTCGCCCTGCCTCCTCTGGCCGCCGCCCGGTAATATCGAAGAACTTGAACAGCGAACCACAAAGACACGAAACAAAGCGGCACAAAGAATTTCTGCTATGCGGGATGTCTTGTGTCCTTGTATGTTTGATTTGTTCGTTATACCGGGAAACGGTAAATCGCTTCTGTCCCGCTTGAAGCCGACACGAAGCTCGATCGCCGTTTCCTGCTTTCGTGCTCTTTGTGCCTTAGTGATGATCTCCCGCAAGTTGGGTTCGCTCGGGTCGCCCGAGTCGAGAAATTGATTTTCTTCCATTGACTGAGAGATTCGAAGTTCAACCCTGGAAACCGTCGCCGACGATCCGCGCGTCGTTCGCCCTGCATGCGGTTGCGGGTCTCGCGTTGGCGGTGCACCCGCCGGCGTGGCCGTGGGCGCTTGGAGCGGTCGCGGCCAATCATGCCTTTCTGACCGCGCTGGGACTTTGGCCGACAAGCGCGCTGCTCGGACCGAACATGCTGCGCCTGCCGCTGGAGGCGGCACGGCGCGGAGCAATCGCGCTCACCATCGACGACGGGCCCGATCCGGTAGTCACTCCGGCGCTGCTCGACACGCTCGATCGCTACGGCGCCAGGGCGAGCTTCTTCTGCATCGGTGTTCGCGCCGCCAGGCATCGCGATCTCGTCCGCGAGATCGCGCGGCGCGGCCACAGCGTCGAGAATCACACCCAGCATCATTCGCCCTGGTTTTCGCTGCACGGGCTGCGCCGACTGCGCGTGGAGATCGAGGCGGCGCAGGACATTCTCGGCACGCTCGCCGGCCGGGCGCCGAGATTCTTCCGCGCCCCGGCCGGCCTGCGCAGTCCGCTGCTCGATCCGGTGATCAACCGCCTGGGGCTGCGCCAGGTGGCATGGACGCGGCGCGGATTCGACACCGTGACGAGCGACCCTGCCCGCGTGCTCGGCCGGCTCACGAGAAGGCTTGTCGCGGGCGACATCCTGCTGCTGCACGACGGCGGCGGTCGCATCGCCTCCAACGGACGGGCGGTCGCGCTCGAGGTGCTGCCCGCGCTGCTCGAACACATCGCACGGCGCGGATGGAGGTGCCTGTCCTTGCCGGTAGCGTGCCCGTGACCGTCGAGCGACGGCTGATCGAGGCCACGGCGATGCGCTATCTCCCGGCCGGTTCCTATGCCTACCACTATGCGCGCGGCAAGCTGCGGCACGATCCGCTGTACTTCCAGTTGCTGCGGGACGGTCTGATTCCGGATGAAGCGCGCGTACTCGACCTCGGTTGCGGGCAGGGCATCCTGCTGGCGCTGCTCGACACGGTCGGCCGGTTCTTCCACGTATCCGATCGACCCGACGGCTGGCCGCAGGTGCCGAGCGACCTTCGCCTGCGCGGCATCGACCGCCAACCGCGCGCCGTGCGGCGCGCGCGCGTTGCGCTTGGCGCGGCGGCCAGCATCGTGCAGGCCGATCTGCGCTCGGCGCAGTTGCCGGATAGCGACGTGATTGCGCTGTTCGATGTCCTGCACTATCTGCCTCCCGCTGCCCAGGAAGAAATCCTCGGGCGGGCCGTGCGCGCGCTGCATCGCGACGGCACCTTGCTCCTCCGCGTCGCGGACCGGCAACGCCTTGCGCGCAGCCGGCTCACCGTGTTGTCCGATCGACTCGCAACCCTGATGCGCGGCGAAGCCTGGGGCGCTTACCACCTTCGCCCCCTGTGGGAGTGGAAGGACCTCCTGCAGTCGCTGGGACTGCAGGCGCAGACGATGCCGATGAGTCAGGGCACGCCCTTCGCCAATGTTCTCCTGATCGCAAGGCGGAGAGGAGTAGCAGGTGACCGGTGACAGGTGACGGGGCGAGTCACGGGCGTGTCGCGCGCTTACACGTGTGCTCTCGCGTTTCATGCCGAACGCCCGTGCCGCGGAGTTTGCGCCCCGCCTCTCGTTGCACTACGCTCCTACTCGCCGCGGCACCAGCTTTTCGCTCTCACCCGTCACTGGGCGAGTCTCAGCCACCCATGCCAGAACTTCCCGACATCACCGTCTACTGCGAGCACATCGAAAAGCGCGTGCTGGGCAATCCGCTTCGCGGCGTGACCCTCAACTCGCCTTTCGTGCTGCGCACCGCGGTTCCACCCATCGGCGCCGTGACAGGCCGCAAGGTGACTGGAGTGAACCGATCGGGAAAGCGCATCGTGCTCTCGCTCGAAGGCGAGCTGCACCTGGTGATCCATCTGATGATCGCCGGCAGGCTGCACTGGAACACGGCAGGCAAGAACCCCGGTCGCCGGCCGCTGGCGGCTCTGGAGTTCCCCGACGGGTGGTTGACCTTGACCGAGGCCGGAACGAAACGCCGCGCCTCGATTCATCTCGTGCAAGGCGCCGCGGCGCTTGCGGCCATGAACCCCGGTGGACTCGAGCCGCTCACCGCGACGCGCGAAGAATTCGTGGCGCGGTTGCTCGCCGGGAATCACACGCTCAAACGCGCGCTGACCGACCCGCGCCTCTTCAGCGGCATCGGCAACGCCTACTCCGACGAGATCCTGCACCGCGCACGGCTCTCTCCGATCGCGATGACCCGCTCGCTTGGCGAAGAAGAGAAGAACCGGCTGTTCGAGGCGACCCGGCAGGTGCTCACCCAGTGGACGCAGCGGCTGCGCAAAGAAAGCGGCGAGGAGTTTCCCGAAAAGATCACCGCCTTCCGCGAAGGCTTTGCCGTTCACGGCCGCTACGGCAAGCCCTGCCCGGTGTGCGGCTCGCCGGTGCAACGGATCGTCTACGCGGAGAACGAAACCAACTACTGCGCCCGCTGCCAGACCGGCGGCAAGCTGCTGGCCGACCGGTCGCTCTCCCGCCTGCTCAAGAAGAGCTGGCCCAAGTCCATCGACGAACTCGGATAAAGAAAGGCGGCTCCGCCGCGGCGCCACCCCATCCCTATCTAGCGCTCGCGCAGCAAAGGTCTGTATGTCGAGGACCGCCTGTATTTCGTTGAAGGAGGCCAGGTTGTGGGTCTCGCGGATGTTGCTGTTCCGATCGATCAGGAAAGCCCGGCCCAACGCGGCCATCATGAGTCTTTCCCGCAAGCCTCTCGCTGCACCGAATCATCTTCAATCCATCAAGCCGGCGAACAACGGCGTGGTGAGATAGCGCTCGCCATAGGAAGGAACGATCGCGACGATCATCTTTCCCGTCGAGTCGGGCCGCATGCCGACTTGCAGCGCGGCCCACATGGCCGCTCCGGCCGAGATGCCGACCATCAGCCCCTCCTCCCTGGCCATGCGCCGCGCCACATCGAGCGCATCTTCGTTCCTGACCCGGATGATTTCGTCGCAGACTTCGCGGTCGAGCACGTCGGGAACGAAGCCCGCACCCAACCCCTGGATCATGTGCGGGCCTTTCTGCCCGCCGGAGAGCACCGGCGAGGCGTCCGGCTCCACCGCGACACAGCGAAACGACGGCTTGCGCGCCTTGATCACTTGGCCCACACCGCTGATCGTGCCGCCGGTGCCCACGCCCGAGATCAGGATGTCGGCCCTGCCTTCGGTGTCGCGCCAGATCTCCTCGGCGGTGGTTGCGCGGTGGATCGCGGGATTGGCCGGGTTCTTGAACTGCTGCGGCATGAAGTAGCGCTTCGGGTCGGTGGCGACGATCTCCTCGGCACGCCTGACCGCGCCGATAGCCCCTTCGGCCGCCGGGGTGAGGATCAGCTCGGCACCGAACGCGCGGATCACCGCGCGCCGCTCCCTGCTCATCGACTCCGGCATGGTCAGCAGCAGTCGATATCCCTTCGCCGCGCAGACGAAGGCAAGCGCGATACCGGTATTGCCACTGGTGGGCTCGACGATGACGGTATCGGGCCCGATGAGGCCGGCCTCCTCGGCCGCGGTAATCATCGCGACGCCGATCCGGTCCTTGACGCTCAGACCGGGCCCGAAGTATTCGAGTTTGGCGACGATCTCGGCTTTGCAGCCGCTCGACAGCCTGTTGATGCGAACGAGCGGCGTTCCGCCCACCAGCTCGAGAGCGTTCCGCGCGACTTTCATGATTCCATCCCCCATCGGCCGCCGGGACAGTTCCGCAGCCATTCCCGCGAATTGCGGGGCGCGGTGCGATCTTACGTCAAAGCGCGTACGCCCGCCCCGGCCCGTTCACGGCACGCTACTTGCGCGTGATCACCGCTTCGAGGTAATCGCTCGGCGCAACCAGCGCCTCGCTTCCGCTGCGGTTGAACTGCGCGGCGAGCCCCAACAGATCGTGCGCCAGCTCTTCCTGCCTTGCCGCTTCGAGCGCAGCGAAAGCCTTTTGCATCGGCCCATAGTACGTGCGGAACGTCTCGAGCCAGTGCCGGGCGCTGCGATAGCGGAACACAAACTGCCTGCGCTCGCATTGCAGCGAAGCAATGGCGCCGCTGAACAGCTCGCGCAGACGCTCCTCGGTGCCCCACAGCGCGGGCGATTTCAGCCCGGCCGGCGGCGGCAGGTAACGGCCGATGAGTTTGAACAGCTCGCCGATGAAACTGCCGGGCGTCCAGTTTGCCAGGCCGATCCTGCCTCCCGACCTGCAGACCCGCGCAAGCTCTGCGGCCGCCTTCTCCTGGTTCGGGGTGAACATCACGCCGAAGGTCGAGACGACCACGTCGAACGCCC
>DATMAN010000010.1 GCA_035560005.1 Burkholderiales bacterium
CGCGCCCGGCGGCGCTTCGGTACCGTGCGGCAGCACACGCCCGACGCGCATCGTCAGAACAGGAAGTAGCGCTGCGCGAGCGGCAGCTCGCGCGCCGGCTCGCAGGTAAGAAGCTGCCCGTCGGCACGGACTTCGTACGTCTCGGGGTCGACTTCGATTTTCGGCCTGGCATCGTTGTGCACCATGTCGTGCTTGCGCACATTGCGGCAGCCGCGCACCGCTTCGATGCGCCGCGCGAGCCGATATCGCCCCGCGACGTCGGCCGCGGCAGCCTGCTGCGACACGAAGGTGATGCACGACTGCGCGAGCGCGCCGCCAAACGCGCCGAACATCGGCCGGTAGTGCACGGGCTGCGGGGTCGGGATCGAAGCGTTCGGGTCGCCCATCGCCGCGGCGGCGATGACGCCGCCCTTCAGCACCAGCGCAGGCTTGACGCCGAAGAACGCCGGCTTCCACAGCACGAGGTCGGCCCATTTGCCGAGTTCCACCGAGCCGACGACGTGCGCCATGCCGTGCGCCCGCGCCGGATTGATCGTGTACTTCGCGATGTAGCGCTTGATGCGGAAGTTGTCGTTGCGTGCGCCGTCGCCGGCGAGCGCGCCGCGCTGCGTCTTCATTTTGTGCGCGGTTTGCCAGGTGCGGCAGATCACTTCGCCGACGCGGCCCATCGCCTGCGAATCGGAAGACATCATCGAGATCGCGCCGAGGTCGTGCAGGATGTCTTCGGCGGCGATGGTCTCGCGCCGGATCCGGCTTTCGGCGAACGCCACGTCCTCGGCGATCGACGGATCGAGGTGATGGCACACCATCAGCATGTCGAGATGCTCGTCCAGCGTGTTCACCGTGTAGGGCCGCGTCGGATTGGTCGACGAAGGCAGCACGTTCGGCTCGCCGCACACTTTGATGATGTCCGGCGCGTGGCCGCCGCCCGCGCCTTCGGTGTGGAACGTGTGGATCGTACGGCCTTTGAATGCCGCGATCGTCGCTTCGACGAATCCCGATTCGTTCAGCGTGTCGGTGTGGATCGCGACTTGCGTATCGGTCTGCTCGGCGACGCTCAGGCAGCAATCGATCGCCGCCGGCGTGGTGCCCCAGTCTTCGTGCAGCTTGAGGCCGATCGCGCCCGCGGCGATCTGCTCGCGCAAGCCTTCCGGCAGGCTCGCATTGCCTTTGCCCAGGAAGCCGAGATTGATCGGCAGGCCTTCGGCCGCTTGCAGCATGCGCTCGATATGGAATGGCCCCGGCGTGCAGGTGGTGGCGTTGGTACCGGTCGCCGGCCCGGTGCCGCCGCCAAGCATCGTGGTGATGCCCGACATCAACGCTTCTTCGACTTGCTGCGGGCAGATGAAATGGATGTGCGAGTCGATGCCGCCGGCGGTGACGATCGCGCCTTCGCCGGCGATGACCTCGGTCGCCGGCCCGATCACGATGGTGACGCCCGGCTGAATGTCGGGATTGCCGGCTTTGCCGATGCCGCTGATGCGGCCCGCCTTGATGCCGATGTCGGCTTTGACGATGCCCCACCAATCGATGATGAGCGCATTGGTGATCACGGTGTCGGCGCAAGCGGCGGCGGCGCGCTGGCTCTGTCCCATGCCGTCGCGAACCACTTTGCCGCCGCCGAACTTCACTTCCTCGCCGTAGATCGTGTGGTCCTTCTCCACTTCGACGACCAGCGCGGTGTCGGCCAGCCGCACGCGATCGCCGGTCGTCGGGCCGAACATCTCCGCATACGCGCGCCGCGCGATCTTCGCCGTCATAGCGCCCCCATGACTTTGCCTTGGAAGCCGTAGACCTTGCACTCACCGGCGAGCGCGACGAGCTCGACGGTGCGTGACTGGCCCGGCTCGAAGCGCACCGCCGTGCCGGCAGGAATGTTCAACCGGAAGCCGCGCGCGCGCTCCCGATCGAACCGCAGCGCGGCGTTCGTCTCGTAGAAGTGATAGTGCGAGCCGACTTGGATCGGCCGGTCGCCGGTGTTCTCGACCACCAGCTCGATCGTGCGCCGCCCGGCGTTCAGCACGAGCTCGCCGTCGGCGGGAAGGAGTTCGCCGGGAATCATTCAAACGCCCATGAACAAGAACGCACCGAAGGCGCCGAGCGAGGTGCCCGCCCAGAGCGGCCAACGGACGCTGTGGCGGTTCGCCGCCACGCCCGCGCGATAGCCGATCACATGCAACCTGGCAGTGCCGGTAAAAAGGCGGGTCGTTCTCATTGGTTGTGGCCTCATGCGATCGGTTGATGGACGGTGACCAGCTTGGTGCCGTCGGGAAACGTCGCCTCGACTTGGATTTCCGGAATCAGCTCCGGGACGCCTTCCATGACATCTTCGCGCCGGAGCAGCGTGGTGCCGAACTGCATCAGCTCGGCAACCGTCTTGCCGTCGCGCGCGCCTTCCATGATCGCGGCGGTGATGTAGGCGACCGATTCCGGATAGTTGAGCTTCAGACCGCGCGCCTTGCGCCGCTCGGCGAGGAGCGCAGCGGTGAACACGAGCAGCTTGTCTTTCTCGCGTGGCGTCAGCTCCACGGATGCGCCTCCTTCATGTGCTCCAGATTCGCGGCCGGCTCGCCGGCACGCCCAGCAAGCGCGGCCGTAACGCGCTCCACGCCCGTTCGAGCGTCCGCCGCACCGCTTCGGGCCCTTCACCCACCGCGCGCACGAGCAGCACGCCGGTGGGGAGCAGCGTGGCGGCGGTCCCGTCTCCGTCCAGCGCGTCGCGCACGGCGTCCAACACCGGTCCGAGCCGCGCCGGATCGGCCAGTGCCCAGAGCGTACCGAAGCACGGTGCGCAACCCAGACCTTGCGGGCCCGTGAGCCGCGCGTCGTCGCCCGCGAGCCGCCATTGCTCGACGAAGGCCGGCCGGTCCGCCCGCGCAAATCGCGCCTGCATCGCGATTTCGCCGTGCGCGAAGCGTTCGCCGCGCGCCGCCCGACCCAACATGACGACGTCGAGCCCGACAATCGCCGCGTCGCCGGCGGCGCTCGCTGCGACCGTCCAACGGGCTTGCGCGCGATCGAAGACGATGCTCTCCTGCGGCAGCCATTCGATGATTGCACTGTCGCGAGCGTCGAGCCGCACGCGTTGGCAGGCGGTTGCGCCGCCGCTGCGATACCACTTGGCAGCTCCGGGCGTGGTGAGAAGCACGTGCGCACCGCGCTGCGCTGCGATCGCGATGTCGAGCGCGTCGCCGCCGGCCACTCCGCCCGGCGGATGGACCACGATGGCGTGGCAGACACGCTCGCCCTCGGGGTAGAGCATGCGCTGCAGCCGTAGCGGGCCTTCGTGCGCGCGCCGCGCCGGCACCGTGCGCGGGCCGCGCGCGACGAAACTCGCGTCGAGGCGCGCGCGCCAACCGGTGGCCGCGGGAGCAGCCATGACGGTGCCCGGAAAACGGCGTTTGGCATGCACGGCGCTCACACGGCAAGTCGCTCGCGCACGCCGTGCGCCGCCATTTCGGCGCCGGCACCGCGCATGATGATTTCGCCGCGCTCCATCACCAGATACTGATCAGCGAGCGAGCGCGCGAAGTCGTAGTACTGCTCGACCAGCAGGATCGCCATCTCGCCGCTTGCCGCGAGCGCGCGAATGACGCGCTCGATCTCCTTGATGATTGACGGCTGGATGCCTTCGGTCGGCTCGTCGAGGATCAAGAGCTTCGGCTCCATCGCGAGCGCGCGGCCGATCGCGAGCTGTTGTTGTTGGCCGCCTGAGAGATCGCCGCCGCGCCGGCGCAGCATCTGCTTCAGTACCGGGAACATCTCGAAAATGCGCTCGGGGATTTTGGCGCCGGGCGGTCGCGTGGCGAGACCCATTCGCAGGTTTTCTTCCACGGTGAGTCGGGGAAAGATCTCGCGGCCTTGGGGCACGTAGCCGATGCCGGCGCGCACCCGCTCGTGCGGCGGTGCATGCGTCAGATCTCGATCGCCGAATCGGATGCTGCCGGTTCGCGCCGGAACGAGACCCATGAGCGTCTTGAGCAGCGTCGTCTTGCCCACGCCATTGCGGCCGAGCAGCGCGGTCACCTTGCCCGCGGGAGCGTCGAAGGCGACGTTGCGCAGGATGTGGCTGCCGCCGTAGTACTGGTTGAGGTGGGTGACGGCGAGCATCTGCGTTACACAGTGACAAGGGCGAGCCAAAAGCGGAAAAAGGGCGGAGGGGAAAGGCAAGAGTCGCCCTCACCCCGACCCGCTCCTCCGTAAGCGGGGCAAAGGCAGCAGGCGCGCGCCGTGCGCCGCTCCTCCCTTTTTTCACCGCCCAAGGTACACCTCGATCACCCTCGGATCGTTCTGAATCGCGCTCATCGGCCCTTCGGCGATCACGCTGCCTTCGTGCAGCACGGTCACCTTGCGCGCGATCTTGGCGATGAACTGCATGTCGTGCTCGACCACGACGAGCGAACGTTCTCCGGCGAGCGCGAGAAAGAGCTCCGCGGTGCGCTCGGTCTCTTCATCGGTCATGCCCGCGACCGGCTCGTCGAGCAGCAGAAGTTGCGGCTCCTGCATCAGCAGCATCCCGATCTCCAGCCATTGCTTCTGGCCGTGAGACAGGGCGCCGGCCGGACGGTCGGCTTCCTCGAACAGGTCGATCCGGTGCAGCGTCTCGCCGATGCGATCGAGCGCCTCGCCGCTCAGCCTGGCGCGCAGGCTGGCACGGACCCGCTTGTCGGTCTTCATGGCCAGCTCCAGGTTCTCGAACACCGTGTGGTTCTCGAACACCGTGGGCTTCTGGAACTTGCGCCCGATCCCGGCATGTGCGATCTCGGCTTCGGTCAGCCGCGTCAGATCGATCGACTGCCCGAAGAAAACGGTGCCTGAATCGGGTCGTGTCTTGCCCGTGATCACGTCCATCATGGTGGTCTTGCCGGCGCCGTTGGGACCGATCACGCAGCGCAGTTCCCCCGCCTCGACCGTCAGGGTGAGCGCGTCGAGGGCCTTGAAACCGTCGAAGCTGACGCTGACGTCGTCCAGATACAGGATCGGTCCATGCGAAAGATCCACACCTTCGCGCACGACATGGCCGATTGCCGCCGTTCCGCTGGGGTTGACTTCCTGGCCGACGGACGGACTCATCTGCGTTGTGTCCGCAGCGCGGACGCCAGCCCGACCAGCCCGCGCGGCATGAACAGCGTAACCAAGATGAAGAGCAGCCCGAGGAAGAACAGCCAGTACTCTGGAAACGACTGGGTGAAAAAGCTTTTCGCGCCGTTGACCGCCGAAGCGCCCAGTACCGGTCCAAGCAAAGTGCCGCGGCCGCCGACCGCCACCCAGACCGCGATCTCGATCGAGTTGGCCGGCGACATCTCGCCCGGATTGATGATCCCTACCTGGGGCACGTAAAGCGCGCCCGCAATCCCGCACATCACGGCGGAGAGCGTCCAGACGAACAGCTTGTACCAGAGCGGGTTGTAGCCCGAGAACATGAGCCGCGATTCCGAGTCGCGGATCGCAGTCAGCACCCGCCCCACTTTCGAGCGCACCAGATAGCGCGTCAGCGCGATCGCACCGATCAGGGCAGCCGCGCTCAGGGCGAACAGCACGGCCCGCGTGGACGGCGCCGTGATCGGAAATCCGAGGATGCGCTTGAAGTCGGTGAACCCGTTGTTGCCGCCGAACCCGGTGTCGTTTCGGAAAAACAACAGCATGAAGGCGAACGTGAGCGCCTGCGTGATGATCGAGAAGTACACGCCCCTGACGCGCGAGCGGAACGCGAAGTACCCGAACACGAACGCGAGCAGGCCCGGCACGAGCGCCACCAGCACCGCGCACCACCAGAACCGGTCGCTGCCGGTCCAGTACCAGGGAAGCGCCTTCCAGTCCAGGAACACCATGAAGTCGGGGAGGTCGCTCTGGTACTGGCCCTCCCGGCCGATCTGGCGCATGAGATACATTCCGAACGCATAGCCGCCGAGCGCGAAGAATAGGCCGTGGCCCAGCGACAGAATGCCGGTATAGCCCCAGATCAGATTCATCGCGCAGGCCACCACGCAGTAGCACAGGATCTTGCCGGCGAGGGTCACCGTGTAGGCCGACAGGTGAAACAGGCTGTCCGG
This sequence comes from Burkholderiales bacterium, assembly GCA_035560005.1. NCBI lineage: Bacteria > Pseudomonadati > Pseudomonadota > Betaproteobacteria > Burkholderiales > Burkholderiales bacterium. The sequence continues at coordinate 6,054 of DATMAN010000010.1, forward strand.
CGGCACGAACACATGAAGCGCGGGAACGATCCCCAGCGCGATGAGCGCGAACACCCCGAGTGCGATCCACGCACCCGGCTGAAACAGCGGTTCGCGCCGCGGCAGGTGGCGCAGCATCAGCGGCTCAGGCTTCAAGCACCCGCCCCTTCAACGCGAACAGTCCCTGCGGCCGCTTCTGGATGAACGCGATGATCAGAACCAGGACCAGGATCTTGGTCAGCACCGCCCCGATATGCGGTTCGATCAGCTTCGACAGCACGCCAAGGCCCAGAGCGGCATAGACCGTCCCGGCAAGCTGCCCCACTCCGCCCAGCACCACGACCATGAACGAATCGATGATGTAGGCCTGGCCCAGATCCGGGCCCACGTTGCCGATCTGCGAAAGCGCCACACCGCCCAGCCCGGCGATCCCCGATCCGAGACCGAAGGCCAGGAGATCGACGCGCCCGGTCGGCACCCCGACGCACGCAGCCATGCTCCGGTTCTGTGTTACCCCGCGGATGAACAGTCCGAGCCGCGTGCGCGAAAGCATGAGCGCCACCAGCAGCAACACGAAGAGCGAGAAGCCGATGATGGCGATGCGGTTGTAGGGCATGACCACGCCGGCAACCTCCACGCCGCCCGACAGCCAGGAGGGATTGGCGACCTCGACGTTCTGGGCGCCGAAGAGCTGCCGCACCACCTGGATCAGAAACAGACTGATGCCCCAGGTCGCAAGCAGCGTCTCCAGCGGCCGCCCATAAAGCCAGCGGATGACCGTGCGCTCCAGCGCCATGCCCACGAGGCTCGCACACAGGAAGGCGGCTGGAATCGCGGCGAATACGTACCAGTCGAACCATCCGGGAAAGTGCATTCTGAAGATCTGCTGAGTCGCATAGGTGGCGTAGGCCCCGATCATCAGCATCTCGCCGTGCGCCATGTTGATCACCCCGAGCAGGCCATAGGTGATGGCCAGCCCCAGCGCGACCAGCAGCAAGATGCTGCCCAGCGACAGGCCGCTGAACAGGCGTCCGAGGTAATCGGTAAAGGCCAGCCTGCGCTCGAGCGCCTTGAGGGCGGCCTGCGCCGCGTAGCGCACTTCAGCGTCGGGCTCCAAGGGACTTCCCGAGACGTCTTTCTCCAGCAGCGCGAGCAGCATGGTGCGCACGCGCGCCTGATTGCTTTGGGCCAACGTCCTCGCCGCCGCGAGGCGACGAACGGCATCGTGGCTGCGCAGGTCCAGCACTGCCTTGGTGTGCTCCAGCGATTTGCGGATCTGGGGATCGGTTTCCTTGGCCAGCGCCCGGTCGACCAGCCCGATCAGCGAAACATCCTCGGTAGTTTCGAGCGCTCTGGCCGAGGCCATGCGCTCTTCGCGATCCGCCGACAGCAGGCTCAGCGCCGCGATGGCGGATTCGAGCTTGGCCCGCATCCGGTTATTGACGACTACCGCCTCGTACTGTTGCGCTACGAGGTCGAGCGGCTCCAGCGTGACTGCATCGAGCACCCGGTCAGCCACGATGAGGACGCGGGAGTCCGGCGTGACGTGTACCTCGCCATTGGCCAGAGCCCGCAACACGGTGAGCGCCGCCTCTTCGCCCGAGGCCGCCAGCGCATCGATCGCCGCCAGCTTTTCCGTGAGGTCGTCGGATGCGAGCTTGCCGAGGAGCGCGGGATCGAGCGCCCGCGCTCCCAGCGCGAACAGCAGCAAGACGATTCCCGCCAGGGCGCTCGCCGCGCGAGCGCCGATGAAGCTACGCACCGAAATCCCCCCGAGTGGAACACCGACAAGCCCGCGCGGCCGGGCGGCCGCGGCCCCGGTTGCGACCATCGCTGTCCAAGGCCGCGGCGGCTCTTTCCCGCCGTCGCGCTCTGGAACTACAGGTTCTGCTTGCCTTCGTTGCCCGGAATGAACGGGCTCCACGGCTGCGCACGGATCGGACCCTTGGTCTTCCACACCACGCTGAACTGACCATCGCCCTTCACTTCGCCGATCATCACCGGTTTGTGCAGGTGGTGGTTGGTCTTGTCCATCGTGAGCACGAAGCCCGAGGGCGCCTTGAAAGTCTGTCCGTACATCGCCTGGCGAACCTTGTCGACATCGGTCGATCCGGCCTTTTCGACGGCCTGTGCCCACATGTGAATGCCGACGTAGGTGGCTTCCATCGGGTCGTTGGTGACCACCGTGCCGGCGTTCGGGACCTTGTTCTTCCTGGCCCAGTCGCGGTACATCTTGATGAACCGGGCGTTCTCCGGATTTTTCACCGACATGAAGTAGTTCCACGCGGCCAGATGGCCCACCAGCGGCCTGGTGTCGATGCCGCGCAGTTCCTCTTCGCCCACCGAGAACGCCACCACCGGCACGTCGGTCGCCCTCAGCCCGGCATTGCCCAGCTCCTTGTAGAAGGGCACGTTGGAGTCGCCGTTGATGGTCGAGACCACCGCGGTCTTGCCGCCCGCGGCGAATTTCTTGATGTCGGCCACGATGGTCTGATAGTCGCTGTGGCCGAACGGGGTGTACACCTCTTCGATGTCCTTCTCGGCCACGCCCTTGGACTTGAGGAAGGCACGCAGGATCTTGTTGGTCGTGCGCGGATAGACGTAATCCGTTCCGAGCAGGAACCAGCGCTTGGCGCCCCCGCCCTCCTCGCTCATCAGATATTCCACGGCGGGAATGGCCTGCTGGTTGGGTGCGGCGCCGGTGTAGAACACGTTCCTGGACAGTTCCTCGCCTTCGTACTGCACGGGATAGAAGAGCAGGCCGTTGAGCTCTTCGAAGACCGGCAACACCGACTTGCGCGACACCGACGTCCAGCAGCCGAACACGACCGCCACCTTGTCCTGGGTGAGGAGCTGTCGCGCTTTCTCGGCGAACAGCGGCCAGTTCGAAGCCGGATCGACCACGACAGGCTCGAGCTTCTTGCCCAGAACGCCGCCTTTCGCGTTGATCTCCTCGATGGTCATCAGCGCGGTGTTCTTCAGCGCCGTCTCCGAGATCGCCATCGTGCCGGAGAGCGAATGAAGGATGCCCACCTTGATGGTGTCGGCGGCCCGAGCCGGCACCCCGGCGAGCCCCGCTGCGCCCAGAGCGAGCGCCAGGATCGACTTGAGGAATTCCTTGCGTTTCATTTGATCCCCTTCGAGTAACAGGAAATGGATGGACCGCGCGGCTGCGCATCGACACTCCGGCTCGCTTCCTTTTTTCGTGCCGTCGTGTCGCGCCGGGGGAGCGCAACAAGCATGCCACCGTTTTCCCGGCATCTCTTTCTCAGGCATTTCAGATTGTTGTGCCGGAATGAGGCTGCGTGCGCCGAACTCGATCGATGCGTGTGGACGCAGGCATGCACTCGCGATGTGCACGCGAAACTGCCCACGCACAAAAACGGACCGGCGCGAAGTCCTTGCAGAAGCCCGTTGTCTGTATATAATCACAGTACACAATCCAGGAGGCCAGGCGATGGAAGAACTCACCCCCCGGCAGGCGGAAGTCCTGCAGATGATCCGGGACTTTCTGCAGTCCAGCGGATTCCCTCCGACCCGCGCCGAGATCGCCAAGGAACTCGGTTTCCGGTCCCTCAACGCGGCCGAGGATCACCTGAAGGCCCTGGCCCGCAAGGGCTTTGTAGAAATCCTGCCGGGCGCTTCGCGCGGTATCCGACTGACCGAAGAAGTCGGTCTGCCGGTCATCGGACGGGTAGCCGCCGGCAGCCCGATCCTGGCGGAGGCGCACATCCAGGGACGGGTGCAATTCGACCCGAGGTTGTTCAAGCCGCGTGCCGACTATCTGTTGAAGGTGCGGGGAATGAGCATGCGCGACGCCGGCATCTTCGAAGGGGATCTGCTGGCGGTGCATCGCACTCGCGAGGTGCGCTCCGGCCAGATCGCGGTGGCGCGCGTCAACGGCGAGGTCACGGTCAAGCGCTTCAAGCGACAGGGCTCGCAAATCCAGCTTTTGCCGGAGAACCCCGAGTTCACACCGATATATGTAGACCCCAGGCGCGACCAGTTTGCGATCGAGGGGCTGGTGGTAGGACTGATTCGCAACGGAAGAATCGCCTGAGAAACCGAGCCAGCGGACTTCAAAGAACGCAGCGGTCCGCTTTTGTTTTGCACTCAACGGAGGAAATCATGGAACGAGAAAAATCGCTGGAGGTTCTCCACGAGCCGATGAGCACCTGCGGTTGAAGTCAGGAATCGAACCGCCAGGAGCACCAAGGCATGTTGTGAGCTTTTCGGGTGTCTTCCGCGCTCGATGCCCTGCTTCACAGCGCCACGGTATGGCGCGGCGGCGAGCTGTCCGTCGCGCCGGCGACCGGGATCGCTTCGGGATTCGCGGCAATCGACGAGAAGCTCGGGGGCTGGCCCTCGGACAGCTTGGTCGAGCTGATCCCGCAGCGCGAAGGCGTGGGCGAGCTGTCCCTCTTCCTGCCTGCGCTCGCCCGGCTTTCCCGCAAGCAACGCTGGATCGTCTTCGTCGATGCGCCGTACGTCCCCTACGCGCCCGCGCTCGCGGCCGCGGGAATCGATCTCGCAAAACTAATGGTGGTCCGCGCGCGCTCGAGCGCAGACGCGCTGTGGGCGATGGAGCAGGCGTTGCGGTCGGGAGCCTGCAGCGCCGTGCTCGGCTGGCCCGGTTTCTTCACCGAACAGGCGATCCGCAGGCTGCAGCTCGCCGCGCAAAGCGGTCCGGCGCTCGGGATCTGCTTCACCGCCTGCGGCGCGGTTCCGCGTGCCTCTCCCGTGCCCTACCGCCTGCGCGTGGACGCACAGGCGCGCGGCGTGCGGGTGGAAATCCTCAAGCGCCGCGGCGGCGGGCCGATCGCACCTTTGTTTCTGGAAAACGTCGTGAGCGCTTCGCGCTATGTGGCTGTGCCTGGATTTTCCCCGCCTGCCCCTGGAAGTGTTCCTGCGGGCGCACGCGCTGCGTGACCCGCTGGTGATCTCGGACGGGGGCGGCCGCGCCACGGTTGTGGCCGTCGATTCGCGCGCGCACTCCGCCGGCATCCGTCCGGGCATGGCGATTTCCGCAGCGTATGCCCTGGCGCCGCAAATCATCGTGCAGACGCGCGATCCGCGTGAGGAGCGCCATGCGCTGGAGTCCATCGCGGCTTGGGCCTTCCAGTTCACTTCTTTCGTCAGTCTGGCCCCGCCCTGTTCGCTGCTGCTGGAAATCGGCGGAAGCCTGCGGCTGTTCGGCGGGCTCGACGCGCTGTGCGATCGCATCCGCCACGCAGTCGGCGAGCTGGGCTTCGATGCCGTGATCGCGGTCGCGCCCACCGCGCGCGGGGCTTTCTGGCTCGCTCGCGCCGGGCTCGAGGTCACCATCCGCGACATCGCCACGCTCCGCGGTCACCTGCAACGGCTCCCGGTTGCACGTCTGGAGATCGAGGCCGGGATGCTCGACTCGCTCGAGCGCATCGGCGTGCGCACGATCGGGGAGCTTGCGAGCCTGCCGCGCGAGGGCGTGGCGCGCCGCTTCGGGCAAGCTCTCCTCGATCAGCTCGACCGCGCATTCGGCGTTCTGCCCGACCCGCAGCTTCCCTTCTCGCCGCCCGCGCGCTTTTCGGAGAACCTTGTCCTGCCCGCGCCGGTCGACGAAGTCGAAGCGCTGCTGTTCGCCGCACATCGGCTCGTCCTGCAGATGACCGGCTGGCTGTCGGCGCGCAACGCCGGGGCGACCCGAATCGGACTCGCGCTGCACAGCGAAGACGGCGAAACCGCCGGCGTCCTGGTGGCGCTTTCGGTACCCAGCCGCGACCCGAAGCATCTGATCAACCTGCTGCGCGAGCGCCTGTCGATCACGCCGCTGCCGGGGAAAATCGAATCGATCGGCCTGGAAGCGCTCGACACCGCCCAGCTTGCGCCGCGCAACTTTTCCTTTTTTCCAGATCGCGAGCAGTTACGCGAAGAGGGGGCCGCGCTGGTGGAGAAACTGCGCGCGCGCCTGGGCGACGATTCGGTACACGGGCTTTCGCTCTATCCCGACGCACGTCCCGAGCTGGCCTGGCGCGAGAGCGAGCCCGGCGCAAGCGCCGAGCCCGCCCCCCGGCTGGCGCGGCCGGCGTGGCTGCTGGCGCGGCCGCGCCGGCTGCAGCTTCAGGCTGGACATCCCTGGCTCGACGGCAGGCTCGCGATCCTCGACGGTCCCGAGCGCATCGAGTCCGGGTGGTGGGACGGCAATGACGTGCAACGCGATTACTTCGTGGCGCGCAACGATCACGGCGCGATGTTCTGGATCTATCGCGATCGCACGCCGCCCGGCGACTGGTTCCTGCACGGCATCTTCGCCTGAGACGTTCTTATCGCTACCCGCTTTCGTGCACGCAGAGATAGTTGCCTTCGCTGTCCTTGAACCAGGCCGCCTTGTCCGATCCGAGCACGCACAGATGATCCACGGTTTTCAGATTCGGAAGGTCGAAGTCCTCGAACACCACGCCGCTCGAGCGCAACTGCTCGATCACCCGCTCGATGCCCCTCACCTCGAAGCTCAGGGCGGTGTGCTCGGCCCTGGTGCCCTCGGGCTTGACGATGAGCGCGATCTGGGCTTCGCCGCCGCAGGCGAAGACGTAATTGCCGTCGGCCGCGAAGCCGATGGGCGTGAGCCCCAGCTTGTTCTGGTAGAAATCGCGCGCCCGGTCCATGTTCTTCACCGGAAGAATGGTGGTCACGGGGGCCTGGGTCAGCGGGGTCATCGATTCCTCCTCGTGCGGGCTGAGCAAATGGCGGGGCCGTCCGGCCTCCGCCCGGGGCATGACATGTTTTGGTTATAAGGCACGGGCCGGCCCGCGTGCAAGCATGCTTCCTTCCTACGCCGAGCTGCACTGCATCAGCAACTTCACTTTCCTGCGCGGGGCCTCGCACCCGCACGAGCTGGTCGGGCGCGCGGCCGAGCTGGGTTACAGCGCACTCGCGATCACCGACGAATGTTCCCTGGCCGGCGTGGTGCGCGCGCACGTAGCCGCCGGGCAATACGGGCTCAAGCTGATCGTCGGCTCCGAGCTGCGCATCGCCGCGCCGTCGATACCCTCCGGGCATGGCGCAGGGAACCAGAACGAGATCGGACTCGTCCTGCTCGCCCGCGACCGCGAAGGCTACGGGGATCTTTGCGCACTGATCACCCGCGGCCGGCGCGCCGCGGACAAAGGCCGCTACCGGCTCACGCGCGCCGATTTCGAGAACGGCCTCACGCACTGTCTCGCGCTCTGGCTGCCGGAGGGCGAACCCGACGAAGCGGCGGCGCGCTGGCTCGCGTCGCGCTTTCCCGGCCGGCTGTGGATCGCCGTCGAACTGCTGGCACGCGCCAGCGACCGCGCGTGGCTCGAACGGCTTCAGGCTCTGGGCGCGAAGCTTGGCCTGCCCTGCGTGGCCGCGGGTGACGTGCACATGCATGTTCGCGGCCGCCGCCTGCTGCAGGACACGCTGACCGCGATCCGCCTCGGGGTGCCGGTGGCGAAAGTCGGCTACGGCCTGCATCCCAACGGGGAACGCCACCTGCGCCGGCGCGAAACGCTGGCACGCCTCTATCCCCGCGCGCTGCTCGAAGAAACGGTGCACATCGCCGGGCTGTGCGAGTTTTCGCTGAACAGCCTGCGTTACGAATACCCGGAGGAAATCGTCCCCGCGGGCGAGACGCCGACTTCCTGTCTGCGGCGCCTGACCGAGGAAGGGTTGAGATGGCGCTTCGGGGGCGCTCGGATGCCGGGTGAGCGTCGAGAGTCTCGGTGCACGCACGCAGAAGACGCCGACAAATGCGGGAACGGAACAATGGATGCATCCAATCCACGCACCGAAGCGCCTGCACCTCACTCGTCACTCGCCGCTCGTCACTCCTCATCCCTCACGCCTGACTCTTCACCCCTCACTCCAGACCCGATACCGGCCAGAGTCCGCGCGCTCGTCGAGCACGAACTCGCGCTGATCGCCGAACTCGGCTACGAACCCTACTTCCTCACGGTATACGACGTGGTGCGGTTCGCGCGCAGCCGGGGTATTCTGTGCCAGGGGCGAGGCAGCGCCGCCAACTCCGCGGTGTGCTACGCGCTCGGGATCACCGAAGTCGACCCCTCGCGCATGGAGATGCTGTTCGAGCGCTTCGTCTCCAGGGAACGCAACGAGCCACCGGACATCGACGTCGATTTCGAGCACGAGCGCCGCGAAGAGGTCATCCAGTACATCTACCGCAAATACGGTCGCGACCGCGCGGCGCTCGCGGCCACGGTCATCACTTATCAGCCGAAGAGCGCCTTGCGCGACGCGGGCAAGGCGCTGGGGCTCGACCTCGACCAGGTGGACCGCATCGCGAAGAACTTCGCCTGGTGGGACCGGCACGACCGGCGCGGGCAACGCCTGCGCGAGACCGGGTTCGATCCCGAATCTCCCGTAATCGAGCGGCTCCTGCGGCTCACCGACACGCTGATCGGATTTCCGCGCCACCTGTCCCAGCATGTCGGCGGCTTCGTCGTCTCCCGCGGGCCGCTCTCCCGGCTCGTGCCGATCGAGAACGCGGCGATGGAAAACCGCACGGTCCTCCAGTGGGACAAGGACGACCTCGACGCGCTCGGTCTGCTGAAGGTGGACGTGCTCGCACTGGGCATGCTGACCGCGATTCGCCGCGCGCTCGACACGGTCGGCCATCTGCGCGGCAGGCCGTTCACCCTCGCGGACATCCCGCCGGAGGATCCGGCGGTCTACGAAATGATCGGCCGCGCCGACACCGTGGGCGTGTTCCAGATCGAATCGCGCGCGCAGATGTCGATGCTGCCGCGCTTGAAGCCGAAGAATTTCTACGACCTGGTGATCGAGGTGGCGATCGTGCGCCCCGGCCCGATCCAGGGCGGGATGGTGCATCCCTATCTGCGCCGGCGGCAGGGACTGGAACCGGTGACCTACCCCTCGGAGGCCATCAAGAAAGTCCTGGAACGCACGCTCGGCGTGCCGATCTTCCAGGAGCAGGTCATGCAACTGGCCATCGTCGCGGCGGGCTTCACGCCCGGAGAAGCCGACCAGCTGCGCCGCTCGATGGCGACGTGGCGGCGCAAGGGCGGGCTGGAGAAATTCGAGGCCAGGCTCAAGGCGGGCATGCTCGGCCGCGGCTATTCGTCCGAGTTCGCCGAGCGCATCTTCCGCCAGATCCAGGGCTTCGGCGAGTACGGTTTTCCGGAGTCGCACGCGGCGAGTTTCGCGCTGCTGGTCTACGTGTCCGCGTGGCTCAAGCGCTACGAGCCGGCGGCGTTCACCGCGGCGCTGCTCAACAGCCAGCCGATGGGCTTCTACGCGCCCGCGCAACTCGTGCGCGACGCGCGCGAGCACGGCGTGGAAGTCAGGCCGGTGGACGTGTTTGCCAGCCAGTGGGATTGCACGCTGGAGGAGGCGGTTCCGAGCACCGAGTACTGGACACCAGGCGAAAATCAGCAATCCCGATGCAGCGGCACAGAGAACCCGCAGGGCGCAGACAAAAATGAAACGACTGCGTCGAATCGGCGCCCGCAGCCTCCTCACCCGTCACTGCGCGCCGCCTCATCCCCGGCAATAAGGCTCGGCTTGCGCATGGTCAACGGACTGTCGGAAGCCGGGGCGAAGCGCCTGATCGAGGCGCGCGCGGGCGGCAATTTCGCATCGGTCGAGGAATTGCTGGTCGCGGCCCGGCTTTCGCGCCGGGACAGGGACTGCCTGGCGGCAGCCAATGCGTTCTCCCGTGCAACCGGCCATCGCCGCAACGCGGCGTGGAGGGTCTCGGTCATCGAACCCGGACCACCGCTGCTCGCCCACGCGCCAATCCATGAAACCCCGGTCGAGCTGCCCGCAGCGAGCGAAGGCGAAGACATCGTCGCCGACTACGCGAGCCTGGGGCTGACCCTCGGCCGCCATCCGCTGGCGCTGCTGCGTCCGCGACTGACTCGCCTGCGCCTGCTCACGGCCGCCGAGCTGCGCCGCGCGCCGGACGGCGCGCCGGTCCGCGCCGCCGGCATCGTCACCTGCCGGCAAAGACCCGGCACCGCCAGCGGCGTGGTGTTCGTTACCCTGGAGGACGAAACCGGCTTCATCAACGTCGTGGTCTGGGGCCGCACGGTCGAAGCACAGCACCGCCCCCTTCTGGGCGCGCGCCTGATGGCGGTGCACGGCCACGTCCAGCGCGAAGGCGAAGTCGTGCATCTGGTCGCGGGCCGCATCCTCGACTACTCTCACTTCCTGGGCGATCTGCTCACCCGGTCGCGCGATTTTCATTGACCGCTTTCGATCCCGGTTTTCGTTCGCGAAGCTCGCTTCCCCGTCCTTGAATGACCGCTCGGTGCGGTAAGCTTGCAACCGTGCGAGACCTCGCCGGCGCCGGAAGCCGCGAACCCTTCGGTAATAGCGCATGAGTACACTGCCATTGAGATTCTGGCCGATCGCCACCGCGTTGCTCGTCGCGGCCTGCCAGACGGCGCCGCCGGTGCACAGCGTTGCCGGGATTCCGACCCGTCAGGTCGCGGTCAACGGCGTGAAGCTGACCTATGTGGACCAGGGACGGGGCGCTCCAGTTGTCTTCGTCCACGGCTCGCTCAGCGATCTGCGGGCGTGGGAAGCGCAGCGTCTGGCCGTGGCACAGCGTTACCGGTACATCGCCTTCACGCAACGCTACTTCGGAACCGGCCGCTGGCCGGGTAGCGGCAGGGATTTCTCCCAGGAAGCGCACGCAGCCGACCTGGCCGCATTCATCCAGTCCTTGAATGCGGGCCCCGTGCACCTGGTCGGCTGGTCGTACGGCGGTCTGACGGCCCTGCTGGTCGCCCGATCGCACCCGGAACTGGTGCGCAGCCTGACGCTGCACGAACCCGGCATCCGCTCGCTGATCGCCGACACGCCGGAAGGCCGGCAGGCCTGGGCCGAATTCAGCCGTTCTGTGGTGCCGGCGGCGGCGGCGGCAAAGGCAGGCGACACGGTGCGCGCAGCCAAACTGTTCACCGAGGCGTTGTATGCGTTGCCACCGGAGGGATTCGACGCCCAACCCGCGCCGTTTCGTCGCATGGTGCTGGACAACGCCCGCACGATGAGCCTGGCGCTCACGGCCCCGCCGCCCCCCGCAATCACCTGCGAGAGCGTGCGCGCGATCCGCGTACCGACTCTGGTCACGCACGGCGAGGCCGCGCAGACGCACTATCGGATGATCAGCGAGCGGCTCACGGCGTGCATGCCCAATGCGGTGCTGGCGGTCATTCCGGGTACCAATCACGACGCGCCGATGCGAAACCCGGCGGTATTCAACGGCACGCTGCTCGGCTTTCTCGCCAGAACGGATTCAAGGGGCCGGACATGATCAGCCGCGTGTGGCACGGCTGGACCGCCCCGGCCGATGCGGACGCCTACGAAGAGCTGCTTCGGACGACGGTCTTTCCGGCAATCCAGGCCCGAGGCATCGCCGGTTACCGCGGCATCCAGCTCTTTCGCCGCGCGGCAGGCGACGAAGTGGAATTCCTCACCATGATGTGGTTCGACTCCCTGGATGCCGTGAGAGCCTTCGCCGGCCCCGATTACGAAACTGCCGTTGTGCCGGCGGTGGCACGCCGCCTGCTGTCGCGCTTCGACGCGCGCTCCGCGCACTACGAAGTCCGCGAGAGCCTGCCCGGCTGAACCGACCGCGTGGGCTTTGCCCCGGAACCATTGGCGCCGTTCGTGATGTAATTGCGCAGCATGTTCGCCCGGCTCAATTTCCTGCTCGCCACCGCGCTCGCGATCGCCGCCCTGCTCTACCTCGTCGGGCGCTTCGTGGTGGTGGCATTCGTCGGCTGGATCAATCCGCGGTGGACCGGCTACGCGGCCGGCGCATGGCTGCTGATCTCCCTGATGCTCGTCGTCTCCTGTCTCGCGAGGATTCAGGCGCGGCTGGAGAAGGTCCCGGCCAGCCTGCGCGAGCCGACCGGGGCACCGGGCATCGCCGGACAGGTGCTGCTCTGCGCCGGGCACGTCGTGCTGGGAGTCGCCGCCTATCGCTGGCTGGAGCGCGAAGCACCGGTCGGCCTGCCGGGAATCCTGGCACCGGCGCTGATCTATGCGCTCGGCATCGCAGCGGTGCTGATCGACATGCGCCGGCGTACTGGCTGAGCGCGGGCACGAAGGCGTGTACCTGCGCAGCTCTCAACCACCCAGGAACGAGAGGTCGCTTTCATGAAGAACGCACTGATCGCCTGCCTGCTGGCGGGCCTGAGTCTGCCCGGACTGTCCCAGGCGCAGGAGAACCAGAGAACCGAAATCACGCCCTTCGCAGCCGTCCTGGGCGGAGGAGGCTTTCGCGACCAGCTCACTTCCGCCGACCTCGATGTCGAATCCTCTGCCGCCGGCGGGCTCATCCTCGACTTTCCCTGGGAGCCGAATTCGCAGCTCGAGATCTATCTCGGCCGACAGCCCACCAGCGTGGAACCGGACAACGCGGCGCCGGGACCGAGGTTCGACCTGAACGTCGGCTACTACCACATCGGCGGCATCGTGCTGTTCGAGCCCTCGCCCAGGTTGCGGCCGTACTTCGTGGCGACCATCGGCGCGACTCACTTCGACCCGGAGAACGGAGCGCTCGACTCCGAACTGCGATTCTCCGTATCCGCCGGCGTCGGCGCAAAATATCCCCTCACCGACCGCCTTGCCTTGCGCTTCGAAGGTCGCGCCTTTGTCACCGCGATGGACAGCGACAGCCAGATCTTCTGCAACCTGCCCGGCACCTGCGAGATAAAGGTTCGCAGCGACACTTTCGTGCAGTGGCAGGCGCTGCTCGGACTGAGTCTCGGGTTCTAACGCCGAGGCGACGCATGTCCCGTCAGTCCATTCGAATCGAACCGCTGAGCGCACCGCGCGCGGTGCAGCTTCCCGCGGAGCTGGGCTTCGGCAGGCATTTCACCAACCGCATGTTCACGCAGCGCTACACGGCGAAGAGGGGCTGGCACGATGCGACGATCGGTCCGTATCGCGCGCTCGACCTCGACCCCGCGGCGCAGATCCTGCACAGCGGACAGAACATCTTCGAGGGCACGAAGGCCTATCTGCGGCCCGACGGCCGCGTGAACTTCTTCCGTATCGACCGCAACATGGCGCGCTTCAACCGCTCCGCCGAGCGCATGTCGATGCCGCAGGTGGATCCCGAAGCGCACATCGCCGCCATCGAGACGCTGGTCCGGCTCGAGCACGAATGGATTCCGGGCGAACCCGGTTCAGCGCTCTACATTCGTCCCGTCATGATCGCGGCCGAGCCCACGCTGGAGGTCCGTGCCGCTCGCTCGTTCCTGCACTACATCATCCTGAGCCCGGTGGGTCCGTATTTCGGCAGCGGACTGAAGCCGGTCTCGGTCTACATCTCGCACGACCACGTGCGCGCCGTGCGCGGCGGAACGGGGGAAGCCAAGACCACCGCCAACTACGCCGGCAGCATCTACGTCACCGAGATTGCAAGAACGCTGGGCTTCCAGCAGGTATTGTGGCTCGACGCGGTCGAGCGCCGTTACGTCGAGGAATGCGGCGCCATGAACATCGCCTTCGTGTACGAAGGCGGTCACATCCGCACGCCGGCACTCTCCGGCAGCATTCTTCCCGGCGTCACGCGAGAGTCGATCTTGCGGCTGGCGCCCGATCTGGGCTATCGGATGAGCGAGGACCGCATCGACGTTGCGGAAATGCTCGCCGACCTCGAACGCGGCCGGATCACGGAAGTGTTCGCGATGGGTACCGGTGCGGTGATCGCTCCGGTTGGACGCTTCGGCTACCACGGCAAGGAATTCGAGGTCAACGCCATGCGGACTGGGCCGGTGGCGCAGCGGCTGTTCGACACCTTGACCGCGATCCAGTCGGGGCGGGCTCCCGACCCCTACGGCTGGACGCGCGTTGTCGAGGTCGCGACACCTGCGCACCCGCGCACCACGACTCGCGCCTGAACCGGCGAGCGCGCAAAGCCGTGATCGTCTGGACCATCGGCCACTCCACTCGCCGCATCGAGGATTTCGTCGCCCTGCTCGCGGCACACGAGATACGCCTGTTGATCGACGTGCGCCGCTTCCCGGCGTCGCGGCGCCACCCCCAGTTTCACGGAGAGGCACTGGCAGCCAGGCTGGCGGAGAACGCCATCGACTACCGGCACATTTCCGGGCTCGGCGGGCGCCGCAACCCCAGGCCGGATTCGCCGAACACCGCATGGCGCGAGCGAGGGTTCCGCGGATACGCCGACTACATGGACAGCGGAGCTTTCCAGAGTGCGCTGGCCGATCTTCTGGCCGCCGCCAGCGCGAGGCCGGCGGCAATCATGTGCGCCGAAGCCCGCTGGCGCCGCTGTCATCGCGGTCTGATCGCCGATGCGCTCAAGTCGCTCGGATGGAAGGTCGTGCACATCGTCGATGCGATAGGCACGGAAGAGCATCCCTATACCGCCGCCGCCCGAGTGATCGGCGGCCGGTTGACGTATGCGCCGGCACCCGTGCAGCAGGATCTCGATCTTTGAATGCAGGAGAACGACAGCGAATGCCCGACCTCCGGCGCTGCAAGTGGGCTTCCGACGGCGATGCGCTCTATCTCGCCTATCACGATCGCGAGTGGGGAGTGCCGCAGCACGACGATCGCGTGCTGTTCGAGTTTCTGATCCTGGAAAGTGCCCAGGCCGGCCTGTCCTGGTCCACCATCCTCAACAAGCGTGCGGGCTATCGCAGGGCATTCGCCGGGTTCGACCTCGAAAAGGTCGCGCGCTTCGGCGCCCGCGAAGCAGCTCGCCTGCTGTCCGATCCCGGCATCGTCCGCAACCGCGCGAAGATCCAGGCGGCCATCCTCAACGCCAGGGCCTGCCTCGCCGTGCAGGAAGAATTCGGCAGTCTCGACGCCTACCTCTGGCGGTTCGTCGACGGCAGGCCGCTCCAGAATCGATGGCGGACAATGCGCCAGGTGCCGGCGACGAGCGCCGTTTCCGACGCGCTGAGCAAGGACTTGAAGAGCCGCGGCTTCAAGTTCGTCGGCAGCACCATCCTGTACGCTTTCATGCAGGCGGTAGGGATGGTCAACGACCACACGGTGGACTGCTTTCGGTGGCGGGAACTGGGCGGCACGGCAAGGGCGCGCGCATGAAGCCGGAGAGGAATTACACGACTTCGGGGGACAGGCGCCGCGTCTCGGTGTCCGATGCCCTGCTCGCCGTGTCAAAGATCGAGCAAGGCATTGCGTCGGCTTCTTGCTTCGAGCACGGCACGCTCCAGGTCAAGATGTACCGCCCGCACGAGCAGGACCTGCAGAACGCGCACACCCGCGACGAGGTTTACGTGATCGCGCGTGGCTCCGGATGGTTCGTGAACGGCGCCGAGCGGCATCGGTTCCAGCCCGGCGACGTTCTGTTCGTGCCCGCCGGCGTGGCCCACCGGTTCGAGGCGTTCAGCGAGGACTTCTGCACCTGGGTGATCTTCTACGGGCCGGAAGGCGGCGAAGCCGCCGGCTGAACGCGAAAACCATCGATGTCGACAGCGAAACCTAATCTGGCGGTGTGGATCATGGTCGCCGCCAATGCCGCTGCGGCGATCGGGCTTCTTGCGGCCTGGCCGTGGCAGAGCGGCTTGCGCGGAATGCTCTTCCTGATCGTGGGCATGGTGCACGTCGTGCTCACGGTGGGCCTGTGGCGGATGAAGAACTGGGCACGGATCCTGATGATCTGCTACGCCCTGTTCCAGTTCGCCGGCCTGTCCATCGCAACGGTCGTCACTTTGGCGCTCGTGCAGGCGGACGGGCTGACGCCCGGCGCGCGACTGGAACTTGTGCTGGCGGGCGTCGTGCTGCCGTTGCTGCTTTGGGCTGCAATCTACCTGCTGCGTCCGGCGGGCCAGGCGTTGTTCCTCCGGCACTGAGCCCGGCGATTCACGATGCCGCAAGACTCTTCCACACCGGAATTCTGGGAGTCGCGCTACCGCGAACACACGACGCCCTGGGATGCCGGGCGCGTGCCCGACGCATTGCGTGCCTACGCGAAGCGCTTGCGGCCCGGAACCCGGATCCTGATCCCGGGATGCGGCTCGGCCTACGAGGCCTACTACCTGATCGAGAACGGCTTCGATGTTCTGGCCATCGACTTCAGCCCTGCCGCAGTCGATGCAGCACGCCGCACGATGGGCTGTTTCGCCGATCATGTGAAGCTCGCCGACTTCTTCGACTTCGATATCGGTGAGCCCTACGACGTGGTCTACGAGCGCGCCTTCCTGTGCGCGCTGCCGCCCCGGATCTGGCCACAGTATCCGACGCGGATGAAGCAAGTGTTACGCCCCGGCGGCGAGTTGGCGGGATTCTTCTTCTTCAGGGAGACGGAGAAAGGCCCGCCTTTTGGGACTTCGCCCCAAGCGCTGCACGCGCTGCTCGACCCCGGTTTCGAGCAGGTGGAAGAGCGGCCGGTGGATGACTCGATTCCGGTGTTCCAGGGCGCCGAGCGCTGGCAGGTCTGGCGCCGGCGCTGACGGCCGCCGGCAGGCGTCGCCCGGCGGCAAGCTCCGCGCGAGTGCCCCAAGGGCCGCCGGTGCTAGCATCGAGCCGATCATGAGCGCACACGGCTTCAGGTTGTTCGACACGGCGATCGGACGTTGCGGTATCGCGTGGGGACCGCGCGGCATCGTGGCCCTGCAGTTGCCCGAAGCCAGCGAGTCGGCCACCCGCAGCAGAATACTGGAGCACTCGCCCGAGGCGAAGGAATTGCCTCCGCCGCCGGAAGTCCGGCACGCGTTGGAGGCCGTCGCCGCGTTGCTGCGGGGCGAGCCGGCCGAACTGTCCCGCGTCCCGGTGGACATGGTTGGCCTGCCGCCGTTCCATCGCCGGGTTTACGAAGCCGCACGCACCATCCCGCCGGGCGAGACGTTGTCCTACGGTGATCTCGCCCTGCGCCTCGGCACACCGGGCGCAGCCCGTGCAGTCGGTCAGGCGCTGCGCCGCAACCCGTTCGCGATTCTCGTGCCCTGCCACCGCGTGCTGGCGGCGAACGGCCGAATCGGCGGCTTTTCCGCCAACGGCGGCGTTGCGACCAAGCTGCGCCTGCTCGCCGTCGAGCGCACGCGCCGCGACGGCGCTGCGCCGTTCGCCAGCGCGTTCGGGTTCGATCCGGATGCGGCGCTCCGGCATTTGCATCGAGCCGACCCCGTACTGGGGCGGCTGATCGACGCGGTCGGCCCGTTCCAAATGCGGCTCAAGCCCGCAGCGAGCATTTTCACGGCGCTCGCCGAAGCCATCGTCTATCAGCAACTCACCGGCAAGGTGGCAGCAACCATCTTCGCGCGCCTGTGCGCTTTGTTCCCCCGTCCGCACGAGGGGCTGGACGCCGGGCGGATCCGGCGCGCACCCGACGCGAGGCTGCGCGCCGCCGGGCTCTCCCGCGCGAAGCTGCTGGCGCTCAAGGACCTCGCGCGCAAAACGGTGGCCGGCGAGATCCCTTCGCTGGATGAGATTCGCCGCATGGACGATGAAGCCATCATCGAACGGCTGACCGAGGTGCACGGTGTGGGCCGCTGGACTGTGCAGATGCTGCTCATGTTCCGCCTGGGCCGTCCGGACGTCCTGCCGGTGGCCGACTATGCCATCCGCAAAGGGTTCGCCAGCGCGTTCGGCCGGCGCGCGCTGCCTTCGCCCCGCGCACTCGAGAAACACGGACGGCGCTGGGCGCCGTACCGGACCGTGGCGAGCTGGTATCTGTGGCGCGCGGCCGAGCGGGCAGCCCGCTAGCCGCGCTCGGAGAGCGAGATCCGAAGGCGAGCTCAGGTGGTCTTCGGCGCGCATCCACGACCTTCCGGTCGGCCCGTCGCATGACATGCCCTCCAGCGCACGGCCGATCTTCAGCGGATCAGTCGACTGCGTTTGCTGGATCGCGGCAGCCAGCATCTCGACGACCCGAAACGGCGGAATGTAAGCGACATCGGACACCGCCTTGTGCCGGGCACCGTAGTCGAGCAGGCGTTTCTCCCACGCGCCATCCGCGGCGATGATGTGCCATGACCAGACGGTTTTCACTCGGTCGGCGCCCGCTCCCCGGATCTTGGCCATACGGCCGTTCGCCGCGAAGCGGAACCCTTGCGCGACCGGTGCGGTCGTAATGGATGCGCGGCCCACACGGCGGCTTGCAGCGCGCACCCGTCGTGGTCGCGCCGACCCCGGCCATGATGATTCAATGTGGACGGACTCTTGGCCATCCGTTGACCCAAGTCAAAGCACAGGCCGCTGTCATGTCGCAAATTGACGTTCGCAATCCGAACCTTCCTCTTTCAGACAAGGAGGTCTGCAATGGACGCCGATGTGAACACCCCGAAAGACAAGCTGGTAGCCGATTTCAAGGCCGTCATCCGCGACGCGGAGGAGCTCCTGCAGGCGACCGCGAATCAGGCGGGAGAGAAGGTGACCGCCGCACGCGGCCGCATCCAGGAAAGCCTGCGCAATGCCAAGGAAGAGCTTCAGGAGATCGAAGCGGCTGCGATGGAGAAGGCCAGAGTGGCCGCACGCGCCACCGACGCCTATGTGCACCAGCACCCGTGGCAGACCGCGGGCATCGCCGCGGCCGTTGGAATCGTCATCGGAATGCTCATCGGCCGCAACCGCTGACGCATGGCGCAGACCTCGTCGCACAGCGGGGGCTTGCTGCATTCCCTGCGCAGCCTCGGGACCACCTTGATCGGGCTGCTGCAGGCGCGGCTGGAAATCATTTCCGGGGAGTTCGAGGAGCAGCGGCTGCGCTTTCAGCAGTTGCTGCTCCTCGCTGTGGCCGCCGGCTTCTGCCTGGCGATCGCGGTCATGCTGGCCGTCGCCTTCGTCGTCGTGCTGCTGTGGGATACCTACCGCATCGCGGCGATCGGCGGCCTGTGCGTGCTCTTTCTGGCGGCCGGAGCCGCGCTCGTCGCCGTGCTGGTCGCCAGGGCGCGCGCGCGTCCGCGCCTGTTCGCGGTCACGCTGGGCGAACTGCAGAAAGACCGCGAAGCGCTGGCCACCGACCGATGATCTCCGCGCGCCTTCGACACCTGCAGGCCAGGCGAGCGCAACTGGTCGCGCTCGCCGCCCGGCAAAGGGACGACCTGGCCGCGGGGCTGCGGGCACTGAGCGGGCCGGTGCGGCTGGTGGACCGCGGAATCGCGGCATGGCACTACCTGAAAGCCCGGCCGCTCTGGCTTGCGGCCGGTGTCGCCCTCATCGTCGCGTTGCAACGCCGACGCGCGGTGGCCTGGATGTCGGGCGCTCTCGCCCTCTGGAGGCTCTACCGCACGGTGAGGTTGCGGCTTACGCCCTGATGGGCGCCGGCGCGTTCAGGCGGCCGGCGTCGCCTTGCGCAAGGACGCGAGCTGCCGCCGGTGCCAGCCCGAGAGCAGTGCCTGCGCCGCGATCGCACCGCACAGCGCCAGGAACATGTCCCACTGCGTGTCCCAGACGTCGCCCTGCGTGGCCAGGAACGCCTCCGCCGCGGTACCGGAGGCGACCGCAACCCACCACTCGATGAACTCGTAGAAGGCCGAGATCGCGAGCGCGATACAGCAGACGAGAAAGAACAACCACCCCGCTCCGCGAACCACCGCGTTGCGGATCAGGACTTCGCGCGCAATCATCGCGGGCACGAAGCCCTGCATGACGTGCCCGACCCGGTCGTAATAGTTGCGCGCCAGGCCGAACTCGTCGCGCAGCAGGCTGAACAGCGGCATCTCGGAGTAGGTCCAGTGCCCGCCCACCATCAACACCAGAGCGTGCAGCCAGATCAGGCAGTACAGCAGCATCGTCAGCTTGACGCGCGGGTAGATCGCCACCAGCACGATCGCCCCGATGATCGCGGGCAGCACTTCCAGGAACCAGACGAACGGATCTTTTGGCTTGTAGCCGGACCAGGCCAGGATCGCGAGGAACGAGCCCAGCAACGCCAGGTGCCAGTGTGTGGCTTTCAAGGAAGGCGATCGACCTTGACAAAGATCCGCCGCCGCTCCGCGTCCGTGCGGCTGCGGTAATAGACGGCTCCGGACTCCTTGCGGTCCTCGTCCTGCAGAACGCCGCCGACTTCGATCCACTCGCCCAGTCTCCCCGAGACCACCGACTCGACCCGCTGGATCCGCACGATGCCGTGCCGATCGTCCGCCACGGCATCGCGTCGGGTCGCGAGCTGGATCGTGACCCGATCGGCGTGCACGCGCGGCTGCGCGTAGAAGCCGGTATCGACATCGCGGTACTGGAGGGTCTCGGTTTCCCGCACCACGCCGCCGGGGCCGATCGTGCTCTGGCGGCTGCGCACCGGGACCGATGCACCCAGGCGGATGAACGCCGCGTTGCCCTCCAGGACCTGCACGGTCTGGGTCGCGCGTCCGGCATGGTCCGAGCGCGTGCTCTGCGCTCTGCCGCGCACCTCATCCGGACCCGTGCCGATCCGGCCCTGCGCTTCGAGATCCGTCCCGGATCGCAGCGCCGATTCTTCCTGCCTGACCGAGATCACGAGCCGCTTGGGCAGGCCGTCCACCGTCTCGAGCACGGTGCGCAGCTCGGCCAAGTTCTCCGGCGTGGTCCTGACCACCAGCTTGTTTTGCATGCCGGTGATCGTTGCGCCGGGAGCGAGCAACGGCTGCAACACCGGGATCACATCCGCGGCGCTGCGGTAGCGCAGTTCGATGACTTCCAGCACTTGCTGCTGCGCGGGCGTGGGCACGGCACAGAACCAGAAAAGCAGCACGCCCGCCGCCGCCCGCCACCGTTTCACGAGGCCTTCCTGAGTCTGAACTCGCGCGGCAGCTCGCGCGAGGCGGGATCCTGCCGGTAGAACAGCGCAAGCTGCCGGTAGACGGCCGGATAGGTTTCCCTGACCAGGTCGGGGATCTCGAAGAAGGCTTCGGAGAGGACCGCGAAGAACTCTCCCGGCGATTCCGCCGCGTAGGGATCGATCTCGGTGTGCTCGCCGGCCGCCACGCGCCTGGAAAAGTCCTCGTAGGCGGTCGTGAATGCCGCGGTCCAGTCCTCCCGTCTCATGCCGGCATGCAGCGGCGGGAAGCCGTTGGCCTCCCCGTTGAGCATGTCGAGCTTGTGGGCGAATTCGTGGATCACGACGTTGGCGCCGTCGCCCTCCCAGGCGTATTCCACATCGGCCCAGGACAGGATGACCGGCCCCCGCAGCCACGCCTGTCCGGCGTAGGGCGTGTCGTCGATCTCGATGAGACCGTGCTCGTTGCGAAATTCGTGACGCGGGACGAATTCGTCCGGGTAGACGATGATCTCGACCCAGCCTTCGTAGGAATCGAGCCCGAGATTCAGAACGAGGATGCAGGCTTGGATGGCGATACCGAGGCGCATCTCGTCGGTGAGCGCCAGACCGCCGGCGGCGGAGATCTGCTTCTCGTGCAGGAACAGAATCACCAGGTTGCGCAGCCGCTCGCGCTCCTCGTCGGTCAGGCGCTGCACGAACGCGAAGCGCCCGGCAACCCGCTCCCACAGCGCCTGGTCCAGCGAGCTGCGCTTCAGAACGCGGTTCCTGCGCCAGCTGCGGAGAAGGCCGAACATCAGCTCTGGGGTTCCTCCGGCGGCGACTCGAGCAGCTCCCGCTCGAGCTGCTCCACTTCCGACAGGTGTTCGAGCTCCACCCGCTCGATCTGCTCGAAGCGCCGGGTGATCTTGTCGCTGGTGACGCGCACCTGCTCGGCGTCCTCATGGGCCTGACGGATATGGTCGGCCAGCCGCTTCATGCGCTGGTCGAAGCGGGCGAACTCCCTGCCGAGCTTGCCCAGCTCGTCCTTGATGATGTGCACCTGCCTGCGCGTCTCGACATCCTTCAAGACCGCGCGCGCGGTATTGAGCACGGCCATCATGGTGGTCGGCGAAACGATCCACACCCGGCGCTGCATCGCGTAGTCCACCACTTCCCTGTGGTAGGCGTGGATCTCCGCGAACACGGCCTCGGCCGGCACGAACATCATCGCACCGTCGGAAGTCTCTCCGGGAATGATGTACTTGTCCGCGATGTCTTCGACGTGACGCCTGATGTCGGCACGGAAGTCGCGTTGCGCCTGCAACCGCTCGCCCTCGCCAGCATCGTAGTCGAACATGCGGTGATAGTTCTCCAGCGGAAACTTGGCATCCACGGCGACCAGCCCGGTGGGCTCCGGGAGCAGCAGCACGCAGTCGGCGCGGTTGCCGTTGGACAGGGTGTGCTGGAACTCATACGCCGAGGGCGGGAGCATGTTGCGCACCAGGGATTCGAGCTGCACCTCGCCGAATGCGCCGCGCGAGCGCTTGTCGCCCAGCAGCTCCTGCAGGGTCACCACGTTGCTGGTCAGCCCGTCGATCTTCCGTTGCGCCTCGTCGATGGTCGCAAGCCGCGCCATCACGTTGACGAAGGTCTCGTTGGTCTTCCGGAAGCCTTCCTCGAGGCGCTCGTGCACCTTGCCGGAAATCTGCTCAAGCTTCGAGTCGGTGGTTCTGGTGAGAAGTTCCAGCGACGCGGCGAGCTGCGCGGCCACGTGGCGCAGCGTGCTCTGGATCAGTTCCTGCTCGGCCCGGTTCTGCTCGGCGAGCTTCTCCAGGATCTTGGTCAGCACTTCGGCGCGAAGCTGGTCGTGCTTGCTCTGCAGATCCGCGCTCAGCTCGCCCAGCCGCCTCGTCAGGGTTTCACGGTTGGCGGAAAGCTCTTCCACCTGCTTGACCTGGAGCGCGCCCATGGTCGAACGGGCCTGGGTCAGTTCCTGGGTCAGCGTCGTTCGAAGCCGTTCGAGGGTCTCGCTCTGCGCGCTGGTCAGGCGGTCCCCGAGCGCGTTGAGCCCTGCATTGAGGTCCCTCACCATCGCGAGGTGCTTGTCCTCGAGCCCGCGCGCCATCGCGTCCGGGGTCGCGCGCGTGCGGCTGAGCAGCACGGCCATCATGATCACCGCGATCAGCGAGATGAGGACCGATGTCAGGGAAAGGATCAGCCAGGCCGGGAGGTCGAGCATGGGCGGATTCTAGCTTACCCTCTGGAACGCTACGGCACAGATGACCTTCTCATCCACTGGCTCCGAGCGCCCCTTCAGTTCAGCAGTGGCGTTGTCGCGGAGGGCGGGTTTTTTCCTCAGACGATTCCTGGCAGCGGCGAGAACGCATCAAACGCCGAAACCAAAGGACACCAAGAGTGCCAGCAAAGCCAATCCAAAGACGCGCTTCTGCCACCCGACCGGCGCGAATTTCTTGTTCATCAGAAGAGTGAGGTCAAAACCCAACGACGCCACAGCGAGACCCAGCACAACGCTGGCCGCTTGAAATGTCGGTGTGAACCAATTCGGGGGAAGCTTGCGGTCTGTGTTGATGCGCTGGTCAGGTGCGCTCTCCATGGGTGC
>DATMAN010000011.1 GCA_035560005.1 Burkholderiales bacterium
CAGAAGAGTGAGGTCAAAACCCAACGACGCCACAGCGAGACCCAGCACAACGCTGGCCGCTTGAAATGTCGGTGTGAACCAATTCGGGGGAAGCTTGCGGTCTGTGTTGATGCGCTGGTCAGGTGCGCTCTCCATGGGTGCGATGCGCAGGAGCCAAGCCGAGCAGCCATGGGGCAACCGCGGTTAACGCGACAAGAGCGTAGTACACAGACCCGGATACGGGGTCCCGGACTGTGAACACCTCAGTCACCGACATATCTCGAAGGCCGACTCCTACCCCCACATCGGCCGCAAGCACCAGGCCGGCCGCGAGCAGACCGACGCTGAGCCGGAACGTCGGGCTGTGCGAGGAACATAGCCTACGGCCCACCCATCGCCCGGCCACGATGATCGCCACAAGCATGAATGGAGCTTCCACGAGTTCCGCTGCACGAAGACCCAGGCGGGGTTCGAGCCACAGGACGCGAATCGGACCGAGGGCGAACCCGACTCCAAACACCACGGCGAAGTAGATCGCAGCCACCTTCCCCAATCGCCCGATACTCATGTCCGATTGCCCCGAGCGCCTAACAGGCAATAGGCGCGGCAGAGCCGGTTGAAGCACTTGATGACCTGCGCCAAGACGGCCAGAAATGTCTCCCGGTCCGCCTCATCGAGGTCGATGGCCAGCCGAGCGTTGGGCGGTGAGGTGGTAGAGGGCGCCCGGAAACTCCAGACGAAGCGGGCGGGCCATGGCTCCAGCATAGCGCAGAAAGGTGATGTTTCAAGGCCTGATCCCTTACCCTTGTGATGCGTCGGAACCCGGCTAGTTTGATTGCCCCGTAAATGATGTGCTTCAACGAAAGCTCGAGGGCATGCCAGTACAAGAACACCACCGGATATGCCTCATAGTCCGAGAATCTCGGTGCTTCGAGTAGCGACGCGGCGAGACGAAGGAGCGCGGGTCAACCGGGTACTCAGGCCACGGTACTGCGGCCGGGGTTGCGGAGCGCCTCCAAGAGCGGGGCGGGCGGTCGCCGCAAGCTCTCAGCGCGCGCTGCGGCCCTTTGCTTTCACCCCCTCTTGGATCCCCGGATCAAGCCGCTTCTTCCTGGCGAGCAGCGCGTTTGCGCTCGTGCTCCTTGAGGTGGCGCTTGCGGATGCGGATCGACCTGGGCGTGATCTCGACCAGCTCGTCGTCGGCGATGAACTCGATCGCGGTCTCGAGGGTGAGCCGGATCGGCGGAGTGAGCAGGATCGCGTCGTCCTTGCCCGCGGCGCGAATATTGGTGAGCTGCTTGGTGCGCACCGGGTTGACCACCAGATCGTTGTCGCGGGAGTGGACGCCGATGACCATGCCCTCGTAGAGCCGCTCGCCGGGACTGACGAACAGCCTGCCGCGCTCCTGCAGCTTCCACAACGCATAGGCCACCGCCTCGCCGTCTTCGGCGGAGACGAGCGCCCCGTTTGGCCGCTCCACGACCTCGGATCTCACCGGCGCGTACTCATCGAACACATGGCTCATGATTCCGGTGCCACGGGTCAGCGTCATGAACTCCGACTGAAAGCCGATCAGTCCGCGCGCCGGAATCCGGTAGTCGAGCCGTACCCGCCCGCGCCCGTCCTGCTGCATGTCCAGCAGCTCGCCGCGCCGGCTCCCGAGCGCCTCCATCACGGCGCCCTGGCTTTCCTCTTCGATGTCGACGGTGAGCATTTCGAACGGCTCGCACTTGACACCGTCGATCTCGCGCAGTACCACGCGCGGGCGCGACACGGCCAGCTCGTAGCCTTCGCGGCGCATGTTTTCCAGCAGGATGGAAAGATGCAGCTCGCCCCGCCCCGACACCAGAAATACGTCGCTGTCCGGCGTCTCCTCGACGCGCAGGGCGACATTGGTCAGCAGCTCCTTGTGCAGCCGTTCGCGAACCTGCCGGCTGGTGACGTACCTGCCTTCCTGTCCCGCGAGCGGCGACGTGTTGACCTGGAAGTTCATCGTGAGCGTGGGCTCGTCCACGCCGCGCCAGGGCAGCGCTTCCGGGGTCTGCGGGTCGGTGATCGTGCAGCCGATCGCCAGCTCGTCGATGCCCGTAATGAGCACGATGTCGCCGGCTCGAGCTTCGTGCAACGCGACGCGCTCCAGGCCGCGAAAGCCCATCACCTGATTGATCTTCGCCTTGCGGGGTGCGCCCGTGCGCGTGAGCACGGCGACTTCCTGCCCGGGCTCGATGCGCCCGCGCGCGATGCGCCCGATGCCCATGCGCCCCACGTAGCTGGAATGGTCGAGCGCGGATATCTGCAGTTGCAGCGGCCCCGCGGTGCCCTGCGGCGCCGGCACATGCCTCAGAATGGTGTCGAACAACGGCCGCAGGTCGCTACCCGGCCGGCCCGGCTCCAGCGTCGCGGTGCCGTTGAGCGCCGAGGCGTACACCACCGGGAAGTCGAGCTGCGCCTCGGTCGCGCCCAGCTTGTCGAACAGATCGAAGGTATGGTTCACCACCCAGTCCGGCCGCGCGCCGGCACGGTCGATCTTGTTCACCACGACGATCGGCTTCAGCCCGAGGCTGAG
The DNA here is from genome assembly GCA_035560005.1 of Burkholderiales bacterium. Classification (NCBI taxonomy): domain Bacteria; kingdom Pseudomonadati; phylum Pseudomonadota; class Betaproteobacteria; order Burkholderiales; species Burkholderiales bacterium. The sequence continues at coordinate 2,546 of DATMAN010000011.1, forward strand.
CGCCTTGCGCGTGACGAAGCGGGTCTGCGGCATCGGTCCTTCCACGGCATCGACCAGCAGCAGCACGCCGTCCACCATGGAAAGCGAACGCTCCACCTCGCCGCCGAAATCGGCATGGCCCGGCGTGTCGACGATGTTGATGTGCACGCCGGCGTAATCGATCGCGGTGTTCTTGGCCAGGATCGTGATCCCCCGCTCGCGCTCCAGCGCGTTGGAATCCATCACCCGCTCGGCGACGTGCTGGTGCGCAGCGAAGGTACCCGCCTGGTGCAGCAGCTTGTCGACCAGCGTGGTCTTGCCATGATCGACATGGGCGATGATGGCGATGTTGCGGACGTCCTGACGCATGGTGCTCTACCGGGGCAAAAAGGCCGCGCAGTCTAGCACAAGACCCTTTCGAACCGAGACACAAATGAAGGACACGGAACTTTCACCACCACGGCACAACGCCGCCATGAACCGCAAAGCAAAGCCATCATCGATCGAGTTATCCCGGCGCCTGGTGCCTTCGTGGCCGACCGGATTTTCTCGCCGGGTTTCCGGTGCCCTCGCCGTCCGGGTGGCGTGTTTGACGCGATGATCAGGCGCCGGCCCGAAACACCTGCATCGGCGGCGTTCGCAGCACTTTCGCGGTGCCCAGTACGCCGGCCAGCGTCACGCCCGCGGCGCCGGTGAGCAGCCCGGCGATCCAAACCGTCGGGTTCACGGTAAACGGCACGTTCAGCACTTCGCGCGCCAGCACCCAGCCGATCGCGGTCGCGCCCAGCGCGGCGAGCAGACCGGCCAGGGCGCCGATGAAGACGAACTCGGCTACCTGCACCGCACGCAACTGGCGTGCGGCGGCACCCAGCGCGCGCATCACCGCTGCGTCGAAGCGCCGCTCGTCATGGGTCGCGCCCACCGCCGCGAGCAGTACCAGCAGCCCCGCCGCCAGGCTGAACAGGAATACGAACTCCACGGCGCGCACCACATGGTCCATCATGCGCTGCACCTGGCCCAGGATCGCGGCGACGTCGATCACCAGCAGATTCGGAAACTCGCGTACCAGCTCGTCCATCAGCACCGAGCGTTCCGGCGCCAGGTGAAAGCTCGTCACCCAGCTCGCCGGATAGTCCTCCAGCACGCCCGGCGGGGCGACGACGAAGAAGTTCACACGGAACGAATCCCACTCGACCTTGCGCAGGGAAGTCACTTCGACATCGAGCCGGGTTCCCGCCACGTCGTAGCTCAGCCGGTCTCCGAGCTTGATCCCGAGCGTCTGCGCGATGCCTTCCTCGACCGACACGATCGGCCGGCCGTGGTCCTGCACGCCGAACCAGCGGCCGGCGACGATGACGTTGTCGGCCTGCATGCGATCGGTCCACGACAGATTGAATTCGCGATCGACCAGCCGCCGCGCGCGCTCGTCGACGTAGTCGCGCGAGGAGACCGGCCGGTCGTTGATCTCGATCAGCCGCCCGCGCACCATCGGATAGAGCTTCGGCGGCGCGAACGCGTGCCGCGCAAAGAAGCGGTGGATCGCCTCGACCTGATCGGGCTGGATGTTCACCAGGAAGCGGTTGGGCGCATCCGCAGGCAGGCTCTTCTGCCAGCTCGCCAGCAGATCGGAGCGCACCAGGGTGAGCAGGATCAAGGCCATCAGTCCGAGCCCGAGCGCGATGACCTGGATGACGCTTCCGAAGATGCGCCGGCGCAGGTTGGCCAGCCCGAAACGCCAGGAGAATCCGGCACCGGAGGCCGCGCGCTGCATCAGGAAGATCGCCCCGATGGTGATGAGCGCGGATACGATCATGGTGCCCGCCACGCCGCCGAGCACGTAAGAGCCCAGCGTCAGATCCTGCGCCTGCCACAGGATCAGGCCCGCCATCGCCGAAGCGCCGAGCACATGCGCCGACCAGCCCAGCGTATCGGGCACGCCCAGATCGCGGCGCAGAACGCGCAACGTCGGCACGCTTTTCAGGGCGATCAGCGGCGGCAGCGCGAAGCCGAGCAGCAGCACGAACCCGGCGCCGAAGCCTTGCGCGACCGGCAGCCAGCCGGCGGGCGGCAGCGAAACCGCGACCAGCGGCGCCAGAAAACCGGCCAGCGCGTGCTGGCAGAGATACCCCGCCGCGCAGCCGAGGGCCGCCGCGACCGAGCCCGCGAGGGCGAACTGCAGCACGTGCAACCGCAGGATCAGACCCTGCGTCGCGCCGAGGCAGCGCATCATGGCGCAGGCGTCGAGATGACGCTGCAGATGGCGGCGCGCGGCGAGCGCCACCGCCACGCCGGCCAGGATCACGGTCAGCAGCGCGGACAATCCGAGAAAGCGCTGGGCGCGTTCCAGGGCGGAGCGGATCTCGGGGCGCGCATCGCGAATGTCCTCCACGCGCTGCCCGGGACCAACCGCGCTCTCGGCGAATCGCCGGAAGCGCTCGACGTTCTGGTCCTCGCCGGCCACGAACAGGCGATACGACACGCGGCTGCCCACGGTGATGAGACCGGTGGATTCCAGGTCGGTCTCGTTGAACATGAGCCGCGGTGCCAGGTTGAGGAAACCGGCGCTCGATTCCGGCTCCTCGCTCACCTGCGCGGCGACCACCAGAGTGCGCTCGCCGAGTTCCAGACGCTCGCCAATGCGCAGATCGAGCCGGCGCAGCAGGCGCTCGTCCGCCCAGACGGTGCCCGGTTCGGGAATGCGGCCAGGCGCGAAAACCGGGCCTTCTTGCGCAGTGCGAATCAACAGGCGGCCGCGCAGCGGATAGCCGGGCGCCACCGCCCGAACCTCGGCAAGCAGCGTCAAAGACCCGGAGCGCACCATGCTCGGAAAGCGCACCGCGCGCGTGCTCTTCAATCCCAGGCGCTGCGCTTCGGCCTCCAGCCGCGCCTCGAGGGGGCGATCGGAGACCACGACCAGGTCCGCGCCGAGCAACTGGTTGGCCTCGCGCGAGATGGCCCGCCCCACCCGGTCGGCGAAAAACGCCACGGTGGTCAGGCTGGCCACGGCGACGATGAGGGCCGATGCCAGAACGCGCAGTTCGCCGGCGCGCCAGTCCCGCGCGAGCAGGTGCGCCGCGAGCTGCACCGTGCCGCGCAGGCCGAGCCCTTCAGACGCGGACATCGGATTCGATCCTACCCGCCACCAGCCGCAGCCGGCGCGGACAACGCTCGGCGATCCGCCCGTCGTGCGTCACCAACAGCAGCGTGGTCCGCCTTTCGCGGTTGAGCTCGAACATGAGTGAAATGATCTCTTCGCCGGTGGCCGCGTCCAGATTGCCGGTCGGCTCGTCGGCGAACACCAGTTGCGGCTCGGTCGCGAACGCCCGCGCGATCGCCACGCGCTGTTGTTCTCCCCCGGAGAGCTGTCGCGGATAATGGCCGAGGCGCGATCCGAGCCCCACGCGGCGCAGCACTTCCTCCGCCCGCCGGCGCGCGCCAGAACGCCCTGCCAGCTCCAGCGGCAGCATGACATTCTCGAGGGCGGTCAACGCGGGCAGGAGCTGGAACGACTGGAACACGAAACCCACCCGATCGCGGCGCAAGCCCGCCCGTCCATCCTCGTCCAGCGCGAACAAATCGGTGCCATCGATGAATACCTGCCCGCGGGTGGGAACATCCAGTCCGGCGAGCAGTGCGAGCAGCGTGGTCTTGCCCGATCCGGACGCGCCCAGGATCGCGACCGCTTCCCCCGTGGCGACTTCGAGCGCGACGTCTTCCAGGATGGTGAGCGTGTAGGAGCCGGTGGAGACTTGCTTGGTCAGACCCGACGCCCGCACAATTGACGGCAGATCACGGCGATTCATGCTGATCAGAACTTTCTTCCTGTCCTTGCTTCTCGCCGCGGCGCCCGCACAGGCGGCGCGCACCATTCTGGTCTTCGGCGACAGCCTGTCCTCCGGCTATGGCCTGCCGCAGCGAAGCGGCTGGGTCACGCTGCTCGAAAAGCGCCTGGCCGCCGAAGGCTACGATTACAAAGTCGTCAACGCCAGCATCAGCGGCGAGACCACCGTGGGCGGCAAGAACCGCATCGCGAGCATTCTGCGCCGCCACGAGCCCGACATCCTGTTGCTGCAGCTCGGCGCGAACGACGGGCTGCGCGGGGCCAGGATTCCCGACATCCGCCGCCATCTGAGCGCGATCGTGACGGCTTCCAAACGCAACGGCACCAAGGTGGTACTCATCGGCATGCGCCTGCCCCCGAACTACGGCCGCGAGTACACGGAAGGTTTCCAGGCGGTGTTTGCCGAAGTGGCTAGACAGCAGGGCGTGGCGCTGGTTCCCTTCCTGCTCGATGGCTTCGCCGAGAAGCGCAGCCTGTTTCAGCACGACGGCATACATCCGAAAGCGGAAGCGCAGGCGTTGATGCTGGACAACGTCTGGCCGGTGCTGCAGCCACTGCTCCTCAGGTCCGGCTGATCCGCGCGCAGCGCTCTCAGCGAACCGCGACGCGCGGCGCGCCGTTTTCGAGCACGCCGATGTCGCGCGCCCCGATGAAGCCGCTTTCCTGGAAGAGGCGCAGCACGGCCTGTGCGGCAGAGGGCGCGCAGGCGACCAGCAGCCCGCCGCTGGTCTGCGGATCGGTCAGAAGGTTCTTCTGCCAGACGGGCAGCTCCGGCGGCAAATCGACCTCGGCGCCGTAGCTGTCCCAGTTGCGGGTGGAGGCGCCGGTGAAGAATCCAGCCTGCGCCAGCGGCAGCGCCGATGGCAGGACGGGAAGCGCCTCGAGGGTAACCCGCGCCGCGACCTTCGAGCCGCGGCAGATTTCGAGCAGATGGCCGAGCAGCCCGAAGCCCGTCACGTCGGTCATCGCGTGTACCTCGTCCAGCGCGGCGAGCAGCGCGCCGACCGTATTCAGTTGCGTGGTGCTGGCGAGCATTTCGTTGTAGCCGCGCTCGTCCAGCTTGCCTTTCTTCAGTGCGGCCGAGAGCACGCCGATGCCGAGCGGCTTGCCGAGGATGAGACGGTCGCCGGCGCGACCGCGGTCGTTGCGCTTGATCCGGTCAGGATGCGCCAGGCCGAGCGCGACCAGTCCGTAGATCGGCTCCGGAGCGTCGATGGAATGCCCTCCCGCAACCGGGATGCCGATCGCCCGGCATACCGACTCGCCACCGGCCAGGATCTGCCGGATCGTTTCCACCGGCAGCTTGGTGACCGGCATGCCCACGATCGCCAGCGCCAGAATCGGCGTGCCGCCCATCGCGTACACGTCGGACAAGGCGTTGGTGGCGGCGATCCGGCCGAAGTCGTAGGCATCGTCCACCACGGGCATGAAGAAGTCGGTGGTGGCGATGAGTGCCTGGGAATCGTTCAGCCGGTAGACCGCCGCGTCGTCCGCGGATTCGGCGCCGACGAGCAGGTCGGGGAAGCGCCCGCCGAGCGGCAAGCCGGCGAGCATCTGCGACAGCAGGGCGGGCGCGATCTTGCAGCCGCAGCCGCCGCCATGGGCGTATTCAGTCAGTCTGATCGTCACGAAACACGAACGGCCGGGCGGCCGTCAAAAAGAAGCAGTAGACTTGGGCGTGCGCGACAGCAGCGCGGCAACGAAATGACTCAGGACCTCGCAACCGTAGCACAGCTTCAGGAGTTTGACGAGATCGTGGACGTGCGCTCGCCCGCCGAGTTCGCGCTGGATCACGTGCCCGCCGCCATCAACTGTCCGGTGCTCGATGACGCGGAACGCGCGCGCATCGGCACGATGTACGTCCGGGAGTCCCCGTTCAAGGCGAAGAAGATCGGTGCGGCCCTGGTTGCACGCAATATCGCGCGCCACGTCGAGGAACGCTTCGTCGAGCGGCCGAAGAGCTGGCGGCCGCTGATCTACTGCTGGCGCGGCGGCCAGCGCAGCGCCGCGATGACCATCGTGCTGCGCCAGATCGGCTGGGACGCCCGGCGGCTCGCCGGCGGCTACAAGGCCTACAGGCGCCACGTGGTGGCCGAGACCGAGCGCCTGGCCGCGACGCTGTCGTTGCGCGTGGTGTGCGGGCCGACGGGGTCCGGCAAGAGCGCGCTGCTGCGCGCGTTGCGCGCAGCCGGCGCGCAAGTGCTGGATCTCGAGCGGCTCGCGGAGCATCGCGGCTCGGTGCTCGGCGACATTCCCGGCCAGCCGCAACCCTCGCAGAAGATGTTCGAGAGCCGCGTCTGGCACGAACTGTCGCGGCTCGATCCGCAGCGGCCGGTCTTCGTCGAGGCGGAGAGCAGGAAGATCGGCGATCTGCGCGTGCCGGAGAGCCTGCTTGCGCGCATGTGGACCGCGGACTGCGTCCTGGTCGAGGCTTCGTCACGGGCGCGCGTCGCGCTGCTACTGCGCGAATACGCCCACTTCACCCGCGACCTCGATGCCTTGAACGCGAAGCTCGATTGCCTGACCGCGCTTCACGGACGCGAACGCATCGCCCGGTGGAAAGCGCTGGCGGCCTCCGGGAACTGGCCGGCCTTTCTCGCCGAAGTGCTGAGCGACCATTACGACCCGGCCTATCGCAGGTCCACCCTCGCGCACTATCCCAGGCTGGCGCAGGCACGCGTCGTGCGGATCGCCGCCGGCAGTCCCGAAGAGTACGGGGCCGCCGCGGCCGCGCTGCTCGGCACTCCAGTGGCACATGCGGCCCACGAGGCGCTCTGACGGGGATGGCCGGACAGAGGTCGAACGAGCGGGATGTGGTCACGCGGCCGCTGTCTTTCTTCGCACTTTCGTGTCTTGGTGTCTCGCTCTTGCTGTAGTCGGAGCAGCGCGTGAAACTCGGCCTCAGGATCGAAGTCAGCACTGCCCGGGCGCTCAAGCGCGGGGTCCCGCGCCTCATGGAAATGCTCAAGGCGTTCGGAGCGGATGCCACCTTCCTGTTCGCACTCGGCCCGGATCGCTCCGGATGGCAGGCGCTGCGCATGCTGGGCACGCGCATCGACGGCCGCTGGCGGCCGTTCGCCGCAGTGCGTCGCTATGGGCTCGGCACACTGCTCAGCGGGCCCCTTCTGCCTCCGATCGATCTTTCCGGAGAGCGCGCGCAGGGCATGCGCACGGTGCGCGACGCGGGCTTCGAAGTCGGCGTCCTGGCGCACGACCATGTGGCCTGGCGCAGGCGCGCCGCACGGGCCGATGCGCGCTGGACTCAGCGGCAACTGGAGCGGGCGCGCGAACGGTTCGAATCGGTGTTCGGGGAGCCACCCAGAGTCGTCGGGGCGGCCGGCTGGCAGGTCAACCGGCATTGGCTGCGGCTCACGCAGCGCCTGGGGTTCGACTTCGCGTCCGACACCCGAGGTCGCGGTCCGTTCGTGCCGGTGTGGCAGGCGGAGATCGTCGCCTGCCCGCAGATTCCGGTCACGCTGCCGACGCTGGAAGAACTCAACGCGCAAATGCCGCTGGCGGATGCGGTCGAGCGCCTGGCCGCGCTGACCGAGCGCCCGCCGCCCACCGGTCACGTCTACGCGGCCCGCGCCGATCTGGAGGGCATTTCGCTGGCGCCGGCCTTCGAGGAGCTGCTGCGGAAATGGCGAGGACAGGGCTACGAGGTCGGCTCGCTGCGCCGCTATGTGGAAGGACTCCCGGCCGGAGACCTGCCGCGCCATGTCGTCGGGCGCGAGGAAGTGGCGCCGCGCTTCGGTCCGGTGGCGGTGCAAAGTGTCGAATTTCTGGCCTGAGGCCGCGTCGCGCGGCGTGGATCCGCGCGGGCGCTTGCGTGCGCTTCGCCTTTGTGCTCACAATGCGGGCGGAAGATGGAACCGTCGCTCGTCAACCTGAAGGTCCCGGATTTCGAGCTTCCCGCCACGGGAAACAGGACGTTCCGCCTCGCGGCCGAGCGCGGCAAGCCGCTCGTGCTCTACTTCTATCCCAAGGACGACACGCCGGGCTGCACCAGCGAGGGCCAGCAGTTCCGCGACCTCTACCCCGAATTCCAGAAGCTGCGATGCGCGGTCTACGGCGTTTCGCGCGACGACATGCGCTCCCATGAACGCTTCAAGGCCAAGATGAGCTTTCCCTTCGACCTGCTGTCGGACGAGCAGGAGAAGGCCTGCCAGATGTTCGGCGTCATCAAGATGAAGAACATGTATGGCAAGAAGGTACGCGGGATCGAGCGCAGCACCTTCGTCATCGACGCCGACGGCGTAGTACGCAAGGAATGGCGCGGCGTGAAAGTGCCCGGCCACGCCCAGGAGGTACTGGAATTCGTCAGGTCCCTTTGATCCACACTTGCAGCAAGAAGTCCGGATGAGCCCGCGGAGCAGGCCGGTCTTCGAACTTCCTCGCATTTTCCACTTGCCGCCCTTCGGCCGGAGCGTATAGCAGATGATCCAGCGCAAACCGGTATCCGTCGTCACCAAGCTGTCGCCCCGCCCCAAGCTGTTCGTGCTCGACACCAACGTGCTGATGCACGACCCCACGAGCCTGTTCAGGTTCGAGGAGCACGATATCTACATCCCGATGGCGACGCTGGAGGAACTGGACGCGAACAAGAAGGGAATGTCGGAAGTCTCGCGCAACGCCCGCCAGGCGAGCCGCTTCCTCGACTCGATCGTGAGCACCGCGCGCGAACATATCTCCGAGGGGATTCCGCTGGCCAATGCCGGGCCGAAGGAAGCCGGCGGACGGCTGTTCCTGCAGACCGAGGCAATCGACGGCGATCTGCCGGCCACGCTGGCTTCGGGCAAGGCCGACAACCAGATCATCGGCGTGGTCAAGCATCTGCAGGAAACCCAGCAGAAGCGCGATGTCATCCTGGTCAGCAAGGACATCAACATGCGCATCAAGGCGCGTGCGCTGGGGCTCGCGGCGGAGGATTACTACAACGACAAGGTACTGGAAGACACCGACCTGCTCTATACCGGCGTGCGCCAGCTACCGGAAGATTTCTGGGAGAAACACGGCAAGGAGATGGAATCCTGGCAGCAGGCGGGACGGACGTTCTATCGGGTGCGCGGCCCGCTTTGCACGAGCCTCCTGGTCAACGAGTTCGTCTACCAGGAGAGCGACAAACCGTTCTACGCGCAAGTCAGGGAAGTGACCGGGAAGACCGCGATCCTGGCCACCATCCGCGATTACAGTCACCATAAGAACAGCGTCTGGGGTATCGTCGCGCGCAACCGCGAGCAGAATTTCGCGCTCAATCTGCTGATGAACCCCGAGGTGGATTTCGTGACCTTGCTCGGCCAGGCGGGCACCGGCAAGACGCTGCTGACGCTCGCCGCCGGGCTGACCCAGACCCTGGAGGACAAGATCTACTCCGAGATCATCATGACGCGGGTGACGGTGCCGGTGGGCGAAGACATCGGATTTTTGCCGGGCACCGAGGAGGAGAAGATGACGCCGTGGATGGGCGCGCTGGAAGACAATCTCGACGTGCTCAACAAGACCGACGACGAAGCCGGCGAATGGGGCCGTGCCGCCACCCGCGATCTGATCCGCTCGCGCATCAAGGTCAAGTCGCTCAACTTCATGCGCGGGCGCACCTTCATCCAGAAATTCCTGATCATCGACGAGGCGCAGAACCTGACGCCCAAGCAGATGAAAACCCTCATCACCCGCGCCGGGCCCGGAACGAAAGTGGTCTGCCTGGGCAACATCTCCCAGATCGACACACCTTACCTGACCGAAGGCAGCTCCGGGCTCACCTATGTAGTGGACCGCTTCAAAGGCTGGAGTCATTCCGGTCACGTGACGCTGCTGCGCGGGGAGCGCTCGCGGCTCGCCGATCACGCGGCTGAAGTGCTGTAGAGGCGAAGCCTGAGCGGGTGAGGGGAACCCGGCAACGGGCGAGCCCATTGCACGCGCCACCTCGAATTTCGCTCCGACTCTTCTGGTTTCCTCCGACCTTGCATACTTATTTCCTCTCGCTTCGCCTCCGCAAGGGTTGCGCCCTGCATTAACAAGGGGTTACACTCGCCACAATTTATGGTGAGCAACCCCTTGGGGAACCACAATACCTAGTAGAGCAGTCCCCTCGCCTTCGGTCTCCGCGACAGCGCGCCTGGCAAGCCTGGGCCTGGGAGGGTTGCTCTCTCTGTATTGTTTCGCCGTCCCGCTCGACATCGAGCGCCTCGAGGTCGCATCGTTTCGCGGCGAGGCGCGCGCGCGCGATGCGGCGTCCGGGCGCCCAGTTGCCCCCACCGCGGCGTCGCCAGAAAAAAAAGTGGTGCGCCTGACGCTGCTGCACGACGAGACGGTCACGAGCATCGCGCGCGCATTGCATCCTCGCGATCCGGTCGCCAGACGCGCGCTGGAACAAGCCATCATCGCCGCGAACCCGCAGCTTTTTCCCGAGGGCAAGGCCTTGCCTCTGGCGGCGGGCACCCGTTTGTTCTTGCCCGAGCTGCCCAGAGGCGAGGTCCAGCCCCGCGCGGCACGTCCTGAGCACAGAGCGCAGCCCAGGCCGGTGCCGGCGCGGCCACCCGGTCCGCGCGCAGCAGAACCGGAAGTGTTTTCGCGGGAGCGGCTGGCAGCGCTGGAGCAGAAGATCGCCCAACTGCGCGACGCGCAAATCGCGATCGACAGGCAGCTCGCAAGTCTGGAGCAGGCGGTGGAAGGGCTGCGCCGCTCGCTGGTCATGCTGCTCGACGCCGTCCCGCTCAGTGTCCCGCCGGCACCGCCCGTCGCACCGCTTCCGCCGACACCTGCACCCGAGCGGGGAATGCCCTGGATCCTGTGGGCCGGCGCCGCAACCGGTGCGCTGCTGCTCGCGATCGCGGCTTTCTTCTTCGGGCGGCGCACGCAGACCAAAGCCGTGCTGGCCGAGCATGAAGCTCGCATCGATGCGCTGCTGCACGAAGCCAGACAGGCCGCCGGACCGCTGCTCGATATCCGGGCGCGATCCGCTCCACCACGACCGCCGACAAGCCCTGCCCCGGCTCCGGTGCCACCCCGACCGCAGCAACCGGAACGGCCCCCGTCAGAACCGCGCCTGGAGGAAGAGTTGGCGCCGCCCGTGTTTCCCGATATCCCGCTGGAGCCGCCGCCTCCGGGCGCACCCGCCGCCGGCGAGCCCTCGCCGCCCGAGCCGCCGAGAGCGGAGCAGCCGGGGCTCGAACTGCGGCAGGAAATGGATCTGGCGCTCGACAGCGCCCGCTCCATGTTCACCGACGTCGATCGTTTCATCGCGCTGGGGCGTATTCAGAACGCCATCAGCCTGCTCGAGTTCCAGATCCACCGCGACCCGAACGACCGCGACTCGTGGGTGAAGCTGATGGCGGTCTATCGCCAGGAAGGGATGGAGTCGGAGTTCCAGCGCACCTACGCCGAGTTCAGGCGCAGGTTCCCCGACGAAGTCTAAGAAGCCCCGTTCACCTCCAGGCCAGCGAGACGCCGGGGAACGACTCGATCGCTTCGGAAACGCCCACCTGACCGCGCCGGGAAGATCGATGTCTCGCCCCGTGCGCAAAGCCGGATGGAAACGGAACCGCTGATTGTCGGGGTGCCCTGGTGTCCTGGCGGTCGGTGGCTCAGTAGCGGGTCGGGTCGGCGAAGTTGGCGAAGCGGGTGTACTCGCCCTGGAAAGTCAGCATCACGGTACCGATGGGCCCGTTGCGCTGCTTGCCGATGATGACCTCGGCGCGCCCGCGGTCGGGCGAGTCCGGGTTGTAGACTTCGTCGCGGTAGATGAAGAAGATCAGGTCCGCGTCCTGCTCGATCGCGCCCGATTCGCGCAGATCGGACATCACGGGCCGCTTGTTCGGTCGCTGTTCGAGCGAGCGGTTCAGTTGCGACAGCGCGATTACCGGCACGTTGAGTTCCTTGGCGAGCGCCTTCAGCGAACGCGAGATCTCGGAGATTTCGGTGGCGCGGTTTTCTCCCTGCGTGGTCGCCGACATCAATTGCAGATAGTCCACCACGATCAGGCCCAGCTTCCCGTACTGGCGGTGTAGCCGCCGGGCACGGGCGCGCAGCTCGAGCGCATTGAGCGCCGCGGTCTCGTCGATGTGCATCGGCGCGTCGTTGAGCTTGCCCACGGCATCGGTCAGGCGACGCCAGTCTTCGTCGGCCAGCCGCCCGGTGCGCAGTTTGTGCTGATCCAGCCGGCCCACCGAGCCGAGCATGCGCATCACCAGCTGCGAAGCCGACATTTCCATCGAGAACACGCCCACCGGCAGACCGGCATCCAGCGCGACGTGCTCGGCGATGTTCAGCGCCAGCGAGGTCTTGCCCATGCTCGGCCGTCCGGCGATGATGATCAGTTCTCCCGGCTGCAGGCCCGAGGTCATGCGGTCCAGGTCGGTGAACCCGGTCGGCACGCCGGTGACGTCCGACGGATTGTCCCGGTTGTAGAGCAGATCGATGCGTTCGACCGCCTGGGTGAGCAGCGGCTGCATGTCCAGGAAACCCTGCCGGCCGCGCGCGCCCTCCTCGGAAATGGCGAAGATCCTGGACTCGGCCTCGTCGAGCAGTTGCGCCGCCTCGCGCCCCATGGGGTTGTACGCCGCGTCCGCGATTTCGTTGGCGGTCTCCGCCAGCTTGCGCATGATCGCGCGCTCGCGGACGATCTCCGCGTAGCGGCGGATATTGGCGCTGGAAGGCGTGTTCTGCGCCAGTGCGCCCAGGTAGGCGAGGCCGCCGCATCCCTCGAGTTCGCGGGTGCTCTCCAGGCTTTCCGCTACGGTAATGACGTCGGCGGGACGCGAAGCCTCGATGAGCTTCGAGATGTGACGATAGATGAGCCGGTGGTCGGCCCGGTAGAAATCCGATTCGCCGATAAAGTCGGCGATCTTGTCCCATGCGGCGTTGTCGAGGAGAAGGCCGCCCAGCACCGACTGTTCCGCCTCCACCGAGTGCGGCGGAAGCTTGATCAGCTCGACCTGCGCATCCTGTACGCGCTGGACTGCCGACTGGGCCATTGTCCTCCCGATGTTGTGAACTGCCTGCACGGCGCGCGACAAATTGCGCGTAAGTTTATTGGAAACACGCGACCGTGCGCCAAGAAATTTTTTGCACTTTCAACTTCGCGCAAGAACGCCTTGAGGAAGAAAAGAAAGGGCCGCGCGCTGCGCGGCCCTTGCAATTCAAAAACGCGTGTCGCTGCGCGACGACAGTGCGTCGCGGCTTACTGTTCTCCGAGCACGGAGACCGTGATCCTGGCGGTCACATCGGGATGAAGATCGATGACGATCGAATGGTCGCCGACCTGTTTCAGCGGACCGTTCGGCAGCCGAATCATCGACTTGGAGACTTCGTGCCCGAGTGCCTTGAGCGCCGCCGCGATGTCGTAGTTCGTTACAGAGCCGAACAGCCGGCCGTCGACGCCGGCCTTCTGCGCAATCTGGACCGTCAGGCCTTCGATGCGCGCGGCACGCTCCGTCGCTTCAGTCAGGGACTTGGCTTGTTCGGCTTCCAGCTCCGCGCGTCGCCGCTCGAATGCGGCGATGTTCTCGGGCGTGGCGCGCTTCGCCTTGCCCTGCGGGATCAGGTAGTTGCGCGCGAACCCCTCCTTCACCTTGACGACGTCGCCCAGCTTGCCGAGGTTGTGGATCTTCTCGAGCAGAATCACTTGCATGGTCGCACCTCAATGCAGATCGGTGTACGGCAGCAGCGCGAGGAAGCGGGCCCGTTTTACCGCCACGGAAAGCTGCCGCTGGTAGCGCGCCTTGGTGCCCGTGATGCGCGCCGGAATGATCTTGCCGTTCTCGTTGATGAAATCCTTCAGCAGCTCGACGTCCTTGTAGTCGACCCACTCGATCTTCTCCGCGGTGAAGCGGCAGAACTTGCGGCGCTTGAACAGCGGGCGCGAGCCGGCTGCGCGCTTGTCGCGCTTGTCACGCTTGTCTCTGGACCTGCCTGGACCTGGCATTTTCGTTTCCTCACTCGATGTCGAATTCGTTCACATGCAGCACCAGCCGGGTGCTCGACTTGCTGCGGGGGGCGAGAAATCCTCCGAGCCTCAGATTCGCGCCCGGCGCGGCGGTCATCCGTTCGGCTTCCTTGCCGATGATCACGCAGTCGAGCTCGAACGCCGTCTTGCGCGCGACGCCCGCCTCGGGCTGCTCGGACTCGTGTGCCACGCGGAAGGACACCACCGGAACGCCGGCCGGAGTGCGCCGAAGCGCGTCCCGTGCAATCAGCTTCGCATGCAGGACGAGCCGGTTGTCGGCCACCGCCTCAGGCGGGCGCCGGCTGGGCGGCCGCTTGCGCCGCGGCCTCGGCGGCCGCACCCACGATCTGCTTGGCCTTCTCTTCCTTCATCATTGGCGAAGGCTCGGTGTAGGCGCGCGGCATGCTCACCGCGAGATGGCGCAGCACGGCGTCGTTGAAGCGAAACGCGTGCTCCAGCTCCTCGAGCGTGCCTTTCTCGCACTCGATGTTCATCAGCACGTAATGCGCCTTGTGGACCTTCTGGATCGGGTAGGCGAGTTGCCGGCGGCCCCAGTCCTCGAGGCGGTGGACGCGCCCCCCGCGGGCGGTCACCATGCCGCGGTAGCGCTCGATCATCGCGGGCACCTGCTCGCTCTGATCGGGATGGACGATGAAAACGATCTCGTAATGCCGCATCGAACACTCCTTGTGGGTTGATCGCCCGGCTGCGGGCGCAATAGCCTCCCGGTTGCGGTCCCGGTGAGGCAAGGAAGGCGCGGATTATACCGATGCGCCGTGCGGATTCAAAGGCTTCCGCCCGCGAAGCAGCGCCGCGTACAGCGCGACCGTCACCGTCCAGCAGATGAGCGCGGTCCACAGATTGTGAGACAGGAAGTGCGCCCCCTGCGCCACGCGTCCCAGCCCCAGGCCCATCCCGAGCGACGCCGCGAAGATCAGCGCGCCGATGGCCAGCCGCATGCGGCCCAGGTGCAAGGCCGCGAAATACCCGGCGAACAGACTGAAGCCGGTCGAAGCATGACCGCCCGGGAAACAGTGCCCGGGGGCCGCGCCCGGTGGCAGCCCCTGGAAGAGCGTGGTGGAGGCAACCGTACCCCCATACTCCTGCAAGTCGTACGGGCAGTGCCGCGGGCTGAGCGCCTTCAGGCCCGAGATCGTCGATGAGGACGCCGCCATCGCCAGCCAGACAAACAGCAGCAGACGGCGATGCGCAGCCAGGCGCGGGATGAGGCAGGAAAGCGCCCAGGCAGCGAACACGACCAGGGCTGAGGCCACCACCGCGTACTTGACGCCGCGGCGCAGCACCTTCTCGAGGATGAAGTCGTCTTTCAGCGGAAAGCTGCGCGAGACCGGATCGAAGAAGGCGTCCGAGATCCGTCGGTCGAGTCCGCTCGCCTCCAGCGCAACCAGCAGTGCGAGCAGCAGCGCCACCGGCAGCACGAGGTGCAGAAGCCAGAAGCGGGCTGACCGCGACAGCGCGGTCGCGCTCATTGCGCCAGCACGTACAGGTGCTCGCGATACAGCTCGTAGCCTTCCTGGAACACCGCGATCGCGTCCTTCAGGCGCTCGCCGTCGATCGGTGTGGGGCGTTGCGTGCGGGTGCGCCGGTCGTATTCAAAGGCGGCCGCAGTCTTGCGAAAGCCAAGTTCCACCAGGTAGTGGCCGTCGAACAGCGCCACGTCGCGATTGTGGTTGAGCGGGATGACCCGGTTCGGCTGGGCTTCGTGGAGCACGTCGATGCCGAAGAATGCCGAGTCGTAACTGAACCCGAGAAGACCCAGAACCGTCGGGGCGATGTCGATCTGGCTGGTCAGCGTCTTCACGTGGCCCGGCGCCACATGCCTCGGCGAATAGACGAGCAGCGGGATCTCGTAGGTCGGGACCGGGATGTCTTCGCGCCCGTACACCCGCGCGCCGTGATCGGCCACGATCACGAACAGCGCGTTGTCGTACCACGGCCGCGTGCGCGCGGCCTCGAAGAACTTGCCGATCGCATAGTCGGCGTACCGGACGCCGGCCTCGCGCCCGCCGCCCTGCTCCGGCACGCCCGGTACGCCCGGGGGATAGGTGAACGGCTTGTGATTCGACGTGGACATCACGACCGAGAAGATCTTCTCGCCCCGCGCATGCTGCTCATCGAATACACGCAGGGCGTTGCGGAAGAGATCCTCGTCCGATACCCCCCAGATGTTCTCGAAGTTCGGCTCGTCCATGTCCGTCCGGTCGATCACGCGGTAGCCGTTGGACTCGAAGAAATGGTTCATGTTGTCGAAAGTTCCGTAGCCGCCATAGATGAACGTGGGCGAATAGCCGTTGCTCGCCATCACGGTCGACCAATTGAACAATCCTTCGTTGTGCGGGCGCTTGACCAGCGATTCTCCGGGCACGGGAGGGAAGGATGCGCTCACCGCTTCCATTCCGCGCACGGTGCGTGTGCCCGTGGCATAGGCGTTGTCGAACATCAGGCTTTGGCGCGCGATGCGGTCCAGGTTGGGCGTGAGGCCGCGTTGGTCGCCGTAGGCGCCGACGAACTCCGCACCCAGCGATTCCTGCAGGAGCACCACGACGTGCAGCATCCTGGGCGCACCGCTACCTTGGACATGGCGCTCCAGGTGCTCGCCGCCGGGCAGATATCGGGCCTGCGGCGCGATGACCTGCCTCAGACGCTCGTCGGCTTCGTCATCGGACAGTGTGAGGTAATACTGGGGATAGTCCAGTTCGCTGTTGATGGCGGCGTTGAAGAAGCTGTAGATCCCGTTCAGCGCCAGCTCGTTGGCCACACGGTTGGCGGACTGGCGGCCGGTCGTGATGTTCAGCCCGAGATGAACGATCGCGAGAAGCGCGGCCAGCGTGAGCGCGAAGGCAAGACGCACTGGCAGCGGATCGCGCGCGGCGACGGTTCTGGCGAGGACAGCGCGAAACCGCCACATCAGCCCTGCGGTCGCCAACCCCGCCAGAATCAGCACGCGGCCCACCGGATAGGAATCCCAGATGTTGACGAACACCTCGTGCGGATAGATCAGGTACTGCACCGCGATGAAGTTGAAGCGCGCGTCGAACTCGTCGAAGAAGAAGTACTCCACGACCCCGAGATAGATCAACCCGAACACGCTGAGCGCTGTGAACAAGGCCAGCAGCGGCCGATGCAGAGGCATCCGCAGAACGCGATCGGGGAGCAGCGCAAGGTAGAGGGCAAGCGGGGCAAACAGATACAGCGCCGTGGCGACGTCGTACATGAAACCGCGCGCCATCACCGGCAGGATGGCGGCCCATTCCAGTTCCCGGGAATGCAACGCTGCGCCGATCAGCACCAGCCGGGTGAGGCACGAGACCCCGAGGTAGAAGGCCGCGAGCCAGCCCCACAGCTCGAAGCGGCCCAGCCGCCGCAGTCCGATCGCTCCTTGTCGCATCCTGTTCACGTCGCGCCCGCCTCCCGATTCGCGGTCTTTCTTAACGCCCGTCCGCGCAGGGGGTTTACAGCGGCCTGCATCCAGTGCGAACGCTCTTGGGTGCGGGTTGCGCGGGATTCTCTGCGATCCCGCCTGTTTGAACGCTAGCCCAGGCAGAGAATGCCGCGACGGATCTGTTCGCCCAGATCGAAGGCGCGGGCCAGGCCTGTCACGCCGAAGCCGAGCACCAGTGTGCCGGAGGCGACCCGCAAGGCCCGCGCCTTGAGCAGCCGGCCGGCCCCGTGCGCGAACAGGCCGGCGGTCAGCAGGGTGGGTAGCGTGCCCAGACCGAATGCGACCATGAGCGCGGCGCCCTCGTGCGCGCTGCCGGCCGGCAGCACCGTGGCCAGCACCGCATAGACCAGCCCGCACGGAACCCATCCCCACAAGGCGCCGACCGCCGCCGCCCGTGGAACCGTGGTAACCGGAAGCAATCGGGAAGTCAGCGGAAGCAGTCGCCTCCACAGCGTCTGGCCCGCGGACTCCAGCCGCGTGACCAGCGACGAGACGCCCGCGAGGTACAGGCCGAGCAGCACCAGCAGGATGTTCGCCACCACATACAACGCGAGCTGCACCGGCAGGATCTCGGACAGCATCAGGCTCATTCCGCCGATCGATCCGGCAGCCGCGCCGGCGATCGCATAGGAACCGACACGTCCCGCGCTGTAGGCCAGGTGAAAAGGCAGCCGCGCGCCGCCCCGCGCCGAAAGGGCTCCGACGATGCCGCCACACATCCCGGCGCAGTGACCCGCGCTCAGAAGACCGGTGACGAACATCGCCGCCAGGTGTGCTTCGAACATCACATCACTTTCGAGTAGGACGAAAGTTGCCGGTTCTGCCGCAGGTAGCGATCGAAGACCATGCACACGACGCGCACCAGCAAGCGGCCTTTGGGCGTCACTTCGATCCACTCCGGCGTCAGCTCGACCAGCCCGTCGTCCGCGAGCTGTTTCAGATCCTGCAGCTCGGCGGCGAAGTAGCGCCGGAAGTCGATCAGGTGAGCCAGCTCGATCGACTCGATGGACAGCCGGAAGTGGCAGGCGAGCGCCTGGATCACCGCGCGCCTGACCAGATCGTCTTCACTGAGGACCAGACCGCGCCAGACCGGCAGCCGCCCGTCATCAAGCGCGGCGTAGTACTCGTCCAGGCGCTTCTCGTTCTGGTAATAGGTCGGGCCGACGCGCCCGATCGACGACAGGCCGAATCCCAGCATGTCGGATTCGGGTTTGGCCGAATAACCCTGGAAGTTGCGCTGCAGCCGCCCCTGTCGCTGGGCCACCGCCAGCTCGTCCTCCGGCTTGGCGAAATGATCCATGCCGATGTAGTAGTAGCCGGCGCGGGTCAGCCGCCCGATCGCCAGCGTCATGATCTGGAGTCTGGTTTCCGCCGAGGGCAGATCGGCCTGCGCGATGCGGCGCTGCGGCTTGAACAGGCGCGGCAGGTGCGCGTAGCTGTAGAGCGCGATCCGGTCCGGGTCTAGCGCGAGTACTTTGTCCAGCGTGGCGTTGAAGCTGTCGAGCGTCTGTCGCGGCAACCCGTAGATCAAGTCGAGGTTGACCGAGCGGAAGCCGGCCGCGCGGGCTTCCTCGACCACCCGCCGGGTCTGCTCTTCGCCCTGCAGGCGGTTCACCGCCCTTTGAACCTGCGGATCGAAATCCTGCACTCCGGCCGAGACGCGGTTGAATCCGAGCCCGGCGAGAAACGCCATCTGTCCCGGGCTGACTGTGCGCGGATCGACTTCGATCGAAACCTCGCAATCGGACTCGCGTTCGAGCTGCGCGTCGAGCGCGTCCATCAGTTGACGCATTTCGTCCTGCGACAGGAACGTCGGGGTGCCACCGCCCCAGTGCAACTGGCAGGTGCGCCGCTCGGTGCCCAGCAACTCGCCCACCTGCGCCAGTTCGCGCAGCAGGTACTTGATATACTTCTCCGACTTCCTGTGGTCGCGAGTGACCACCTTGTTGCAGCCGCAGTAGAAGCAGATGTTCTCGCAGAAGGGGATGTGAACATACACCGAGAGCGGCTGATTGATCGATCCGATGTTGCGCCTGGCGAGCCAGCTTCTGAACTGCTGCTCGCCGAAGGCCTCGACGAAACGGTCGGCCGTGGGATACGAGGTGTAACGCGGTGCGCTGATGTCGTATTTGCGGATCAGTACCGGATCGATGACCAGTTCGGAGGAAGGAAACATCACCTGTCGTCTGTCGTCGTGGCGCCTGCAACGCGCACCATGCAGCCACTATGCCAAACGCCGGTCGGGAGACCTTGACCTGTGTCAAAGCGGTTCACGACCAGGGCCTTGCCCAGACCGTGATTGACCCACGCAACGCCGCCTCATGAATACTCCGACAGCCTCCGGGTCGCCGCGGCGAGAGCGTCCGGTCTGGCTGCATCCCGCGAGCCTGACCGCGGCCGTCGTCGCGCTGGCGGGGATCGTGGCCCTCAACGCCGTGGCTTTTTCGCATGGGCAGGGGGCGCCGTGGCTGGTGGCGGTGTCGCTGATCGTCGACATGCTCGCGGTGGCGGTGGGGATCGGCGTTGCCGTGCGCCAGGCCTTCCTGGCCGAAGAGAAGAGACAGCGGGCCGAGTGGATTTCAACGCAGGCGCAGGCCGTGCTGCAGGAGAAGGAGGCGCGGCTCGCCGCCATCGTCGACTCGGCGATGGATGCCATCATCACCGTCGACGAGAACCAGAGGATCGTCCTGTTCAACCGCTCGGCGGAACAAGTCTTTCGCTGCAAGCGCGATCAGGTTCTGGGCGCCGCGCTGGACCGCTTGATCCCGTCGCGCTTCCGCGAAGCGCACCGTACTCACATCGAGATTTTCGGACGTACCGGCGTGACCAACCGCCGCATGGGCGATGCCACCAAGCTGTGGGGGCTGCGCGCCGACGGCGAGGAATTTCCGATCGAGGCATCCATCTCCCAGGTGGCGGAAGGCGGGCACCGCTTCTACACGGTGATCTTGCGCGACGTGACCTTGCGCGACCGCTACGAAAACGAACTCAGACGCCAGCAAAGCGAACTGCGCGCGCTGTCGGCCCAGGTCCAGGAAGCCAGGGAAGAGGAAAAGACACGCATCGCCCGCGAGCTGCACGACGAACTCGGCCAGCTCCTGACCGCGCTGAAGATGGATCTCGGCTGGCTGAGCGGCCATCTGCCGGCGAGCGACGAGGCGCTCTCGGTCAGGCTGCGCAGGATGACGCAGACGCTCGATCAGACAGTCAGTTCGGTTCGCCGCATCGCGGCCGATCTGCGGCCGCTGATGCTCGACGACCTCGGTCTTTCCGACGCCGCCGCCTGGCTGGTGGAGGATTTTTCCCAGCGTTCCGGAATCCAGGGACACCTGCACTGCCCCGACGAGCAGGCGCTGAACGACCTGGATCGTTCGGTCGCCAACACCGTGTACCGTGCGCTGCAGGAGTCGCTGACCAACGTCGCGCGCCACGCGCAGGCGCGCAACACCTGGGTCGTGCTCGCGGCGGAGAACGGCGGCATCCTGCTCGAGGTGGAGGACGACGGCCGGGGCATCGCGCCCGGAGATCTGGCCAAGGCCAAGTCACTGGGTCTGAAAGGCATGCGCGAGCGCGCGCTTCACCTGGGCGGAACCTTCGAGGTCGCGCCCGCGCCGCGCGGTGGCACCCGGGTCACTCTGCGAGTACCCCTGCGGCCACAGGCTGCAGGCAACCCGGCATGATCCGGCTGCTGATCGCCGACGATCACAAGCTGGTCCGCGACGGGCTCAGACAGATCGTGGCGAGCGCCCAGGACATCGAGGTGGCGGCCGAAGCGGCCAACGGCGACGAGGTGCTGGCGCTGATCAAGGCTCGCGACTTCGACCTCGTGCTGCTGGACATGTCGATGCCGGGCCTCGCCGGCATCCAGCTCATCAAGCGGCTCAAGGTAGAGAAGCCCGCGCTGCGCATCCTGGTGCTGTCGATGCACGGCGAACAGCAATACGCCGCGCGCGCCCTGAAGGCCGGCGCTTCGGGTTATCTGACCAAGGACAGCGCCTCCGATCAATTGCTGCGCGCGATTCGCAAGGTCGCCGCGGGCGGGGTGCACATCTCCGATACCGCTGCGGCGAGCCTGATCGCCAGCACCGGCGCAGTCGATGCGCCGCCGCACGCGCTGCTGTCCGACCGGGAGTTCGAGATCTTTCGCCTGCTGGCGACCGGCCAGGGGCCGGGAGAGATTGCGCACAATCTGCATCTGTCGATCAAGACGGTGAGCACGCACAAGGCACGCATTCTGGAGAAGATGCAGCTGCGCAGCACCGCGGAGCTGGTGCGCTATGCGCTCGAGCACGGGCTCCTCGACCGCACGCCCTGACCGTCGCTGTGCATAGGAGTCTTCCTACAAGCCTGATCGGCCTTGCACCGATGGGCCGGGCCTGCCGACCCCGGTAGACTGGTTGCGCCGTACGCAGCGCGTTCACCGTTCACTGGAGTCCCATGGTGCCATTTCACGCCGAGCAGGCAGGCGCAGTCCTGTCCTTTTTGCACGCCGACCGGCGCCGCGGCCTTTCCGCCGCCGAGGCGCGCGCGCGCCTGGACAAGTACGGCCCCAACTCCCTGCCCGGCGCGCGCCGACGTGCGGCCTGGAAGCGCTTTCTGCGCCAGTTCCACGACGTGCTCATTTACGCCCTGCTCATCGCCGCCGCGCTCACCGCCGTGCTGGGCGAATGGCTCGACACCGCCGTGATTCTCGGTGTCGTGGTGATCAACGCGGTGATCGGCTTCGTTCAGGAGGGCAAGGCCGAGCAGGCCCTCGAGGCCATCCGCAAGCTGCTGTCGCTGCGCGCCACCGTCCTGCGCGATGGACGGGCGACCGAGGTGTCCGCCGATGCCCTGGTTCCCGGCGACATCGTGCTTCTGCAATCGGGCGACAAGGTGCCCGCGGACCTGCGTCTGCTCGAGGTGCGTTCGCTGCAGATCGACGAAGCGGCGCTGACCGGAGAATCCTTACCCGTCTACAAGGCCGTCGATCCGGTCGCGGCACACGCACCCATCGGGGACCGCGGCTGCATGGCCTACTCGGGCACCGTGGTCACGTTCGGCCAGGGCGTGGGTGTGGTGGTGGCGACCGGACAGCAGACCGAAATCGGCCGCATCAGCGCCATGATGGAGGAAGTGGGCGAGATCCAGACGCCGCTGCTGCGCAAGCTGGCCGCCTTCGGTCGCCGGCTCACCGCAGCGATCGCCATCGTCGCTGCCGGCCTGTTCATGTTCGGAACCCTCGTGCGCGACTACGGTCCGTCCGACATGTTCATGGCGGCCGTGGGACTGGCGGTCGCCGCCATTCCGGAAGGTCTGCCTGCCATCATGACGATCATCCTCGCCGTGGGCGTGCGCCGGATGGCCGCACGCAATGCGATCGTGCGCAGCCTGCCGGCGGTGGAAACGCTCGGATCGGTGACGGTCATCTGTTCCGACAAGACCGGCACGCTGACCCGCAACGAAATGACCGTGCGCAAGGTGGTCACCGCGGACGCGGATTTCGAGGTCGAGGGCGCCGGCTACGCGCCCCATGGAGGCTTCGTCGCGCAGGACCGCAGCGTACTGCCGTCCGACCGTCCGGAACTCATCGAGATCGGCCGGGTCGCGGCGCTGTGCAACGACGCGCGCCTGGTCGAGGAAGACGGCACGTGGCGGGTCGAAGGCGACCCGATGGAAGGCGCGCTGCTCAGTCTGGCCGCCAAGGCCGGCATCGACCTGGCATTCGAGTCCGAGGCATTGCCGCGCACCGACGTGATTCCCTTCGAATCCGAGCACCGCTTCATGGCCACGCTGCATCACGATCACGCCGGCCATGGATACGTCATGCTCAAAGGCGCGCCCGAGCAGGTGCTGGGCATGTGCAACCGGGAGCGTGCCGGGGGACAAGACCGGCCCATCGACCGCGCCTACTGGCTGGAATCGGCGCAGCGCATCGCGGCCGACGGCCATCGCCTGCTCGCGCTGGCAATTCGTCCCGCGACCGACGGCGAACGCACGCTGAAGTTCAGCGACGTCGAGGGCGGCGGTTTCGTGATGCTCGCCCTGCTCGGCATCTCCGACCCGCCCCGCGAGGAAGCGATCGCGGCCATCGCCCAGTGTCGCGCGGCGGGCATCCGCGTGGTGATGGTGACCGGCGATCACGCCGTCACCGCGCGCGCGATCGGCGTCGCCCTCGGCCTGGGCAAGGCGCCTGTGGTGGTCTCCGGCGCGCAACTCGACGCGATGGACGAGAACGACTGGCGCCGCGTCGCACGCGAGGCGGCGATTTTCGCCCGTGTCAGCCCCGCACATAAACTGAAGCTCGTCGAGACGCTGCAGGCTCAGGGCCAGCTCGTGGCCATGACCGGCGACGGAGTCAACGATGCACCGGCGCTCAAGCGCGCCGATGTCGGCGTGGCCATGGGCATGAAGGGCACGGAGGCGGCCAAGGAAGCGTCCGACATGGTGCTGGCCGACGACAACTTCGCCACCATCGCGCATGCCGTGGAGGAAGGCCGCGGCGTCTACGCCAATCTGAAGAAGGCCATCGTCCATGTCCTGCCGACCAACGCCGGCGAAGCGGCGATGATGCTGCTGCCGATCGTGTTCGGCGCGAGCGCGGTGCTACCGATCACGCCCACCCAGATTCTCTGGGTGAACATGGTCACCACGGTGGCGCTCACCCTGTCGCTCGCGATGGAGCCCGTCGAACCGGATGCGATGCGTCAACCGCCGCGCGATCCGCGCGAGCCCATGCTGTCCCGCTTCCTCGTGTGGCGTCTGTGTCTGGTGGGGGCGCTGCTGGTCGCCGGCTCCTATGGCCTTTATCTGCACGAGCTGGCGCAGGGAAGCAGCGTGGAGCTGGCGCGCACCGCCGCCGTGACCGCGCTGGTGGTCGGCGAAGCCTTCTACCTCTTCAACTCCCGGCACCTCACCGCTTCGGTCGTGTCCTGGGAAGGACTGACCGGCAACCGCTACGTGCTCGTTTCGCTGGCCGTGTTCGCGGCGCTGCAGGCCGCGTTCATCTACGCGCCCCCGATGCAGACTCTGTTCAGGACGGAAAGTCTCGCGTTCGACCACTGGATCCGCATCTTCGGCTTCGGTGCCGCGCTGTTCGCCATCGTGGAAGCCGAGAAGTGGCTGCTGAGAACCCGCGCACGCGCGCCCGCCGGCCCCGTCGTCGCCAAACAGGGCAACCCATGACCGCATTGCGCTCGATTCTCGTCGCGACCGACTTTTCCGAGCACGCGCGCCAGGCCGCGATCCGCGCCGGAGTGCTGGCCCGCGAGCTGGGCATCGGCAAGGTGACGCTGCTTCACGTGGCGCCGCCGCTGCCGCTCGCCGCCGAGTTGCAGCCGCAGACGCGCGCGGCACTGCGGCGCGCGCTCGCGCAGCATGCGGCGGACACCGGCAAGCCGAGCGATGTCGTTTTCGAGCCGCGCCTGGAGGAAGGTTCGGTGGCGAAGGCGATCCGCGATGCTTCCGCGCAGTACGATCTGGTGGTGGTCGGCGCGCGCGGGACGAATCTCCTGCGCGATCTCGCGGTGGGGACGACCGCCGAGCGCCTGCTGAGAATGAGCACGCGCCCCGTGCTGGTCGTGAAGACCAGCCCCGCCGGCCCCTACCGGCAGGTCCTGGTGCCGGTCGATTTCTCCGCGGGCTCCACCGCGCTGGTATCGGTTGCCGGGGCGACCGCGCCTTCGGCGCAGCTCACGCTGCTGCATGCCTTCGAGGTCTTGTTCGAGAGCACCATGCGGCTGGCCAGCGCCAGCGAGGAGACGATCCAGAAGTACCGCCGTCAGGCCCACGACCAGGCGCTGAGGGAGATGGACGCGTTCGTGGCCCGGCTTCCCATGCCGCGCGAACGCCTGTCGCGCGCCGTCTCGCACGGCCCCGCGCCCGCGCGTATCGTCGACATGGAGAAGGAGCTGCGTGCCGACCTGGTCGTCGTCGGCAAGCACGGCAAGTCGCTGCTCGAGGAACTGCTCCTGGGCAGCGTCACGCTTCACACCCTCGCCGCCACCGCCTGCGACGTGCTGGTGGTCCCCGCCACTCCGAGGTAGGGGCGCCTATCAGGTGGCGCAGGCCTCGGTTTCGCGCACTCCGAGCTTTCTCAGGAAGATGTCCATCGGGCAGAACTTCGTAAAGCCGCTCTGGAGCAGGTTTGCGCCGACGAAGGCCGTGAACCACAGCCAGTGGCTCGAGACGTAGAACGGGCTCGCCGGCGCGCCGAGCGCGAGCGAGAGCAGCACGAAGGTTCCGGCGACGATGCGCACGATGCGATTGACGGTCATTGCAGCCTCCCGGGCATGAGCTTTACGGTGCGCGGATGATGCCCGCGATGCGGCCGCCGGTCTGCGACATAAGTCCCAGAACACGTGAGCAGTGACCGGGGAAAGAAGACGGCCGAAAGCTTCTCCTTCGTAACTCGTCTCTCCTCGTCCGTCACCGGCTCGCTGCCCGCTTCCACAACGTCGCGTAGTACAGCACCGGGATCACCACCAGGGTGAGCAGCGTGGAGACCAGGATGCCGAAGATCAGCGAGACCGCCAGGCCGTTGAAGATCGGGTCGTCCAGGATGAAGAAGGCTCCGAGCATCGCGGCCAGCCCGGTCAACACGATGGGCTTGGCGCGCGCCGATGCCGCGTTGACCACCGCTTCCTGAAGCGCCGCGCCAGCGGCTACCTGCTGATCGACGAAATCGACCAGCAGGATGGAATTGCGGACGATGATCCCGGCCAGCGCGATCATGCCGATCATCGAGGTCGCGGTGAACTGCGCGCCGAGAAGCGCGTGCCCCGGCATCACGCCGATCACCGTCAGCGGTATCGGAGCCATGATGATCAGCGGCGTGAGGTAGGAACGGAACTGCGCCACCACCAGCAGGTAGATCAGCACCAGTCCCACGGCGTAGGCGATGCCCATGTCCCGGAAGGTCTCATAGGTCACCTGCCACTCGCCGTCCCATTTCAGGCTGTAGCGCCGGTAACGGTCCTCGGGCTGCCCGATGAAAGTCTCCGCCAGGGTCCCGCCCTGCTCCAGGCTCATGCCGGCGATGCGCGAACGCATCTCGAACATGCCGTACAGCGGGCTGTCCAGCCGCCCCGCCATGTCGCCGACCACGTAGACCACAGGCAGCAGATCTTTGTGGTGGATGGTTTTGTCGCGTTGCGCCGGGACGGCCTGTGTCAGTTCCGAAAGCGGCAGGCGCTCGCCGCTCGCCGAGCGCACCGTGAGTTTGAGCAGTTCGTCGAGTGTCGACTGGCGCTCGGGCGGCAGCGTCAGGCGAACCGGGATCTCGTACTTCGCCTCGCCGCTGTGGATCGGCGTGACGTCTTGCCCGGCCAGACCCATGCGCATGGTGTCGACGATGTCGCGCGGCGCCACGCCGGCGAGCGCCGCCTTGCTCTGGAGCACGCGCACCGTCACCTTGGGCGCATCGTCGTCCACGCTGTCGTCGATGGCGACGATGTCCCTGGTCCGCTCGAACTGCGCGCGCACCGCCTTGGCCACCGCCATCTGCCCGGCGTAGTCCGGCCCGTAGATCTCCGCCACGATCGGCGACATTACCGGCGGACCGGGTGGTACTTCCACCACTTTCACCTCGGCCCCGTGCGCCGCGGCGATTCTCTCCAGCGCTGGCCGCGCGGCCTGGGCGATCTCATGGCTTTGCCGCTTGCGCAGGTGCTTGTCCGTGAGGTTGACCTGGATGTCACCCTGTTGCGGGCTCTCGCGCAGGTAGTATTGGCGCACCAGGCCGTTGAAGTTGATCGGGCTGGCCGTGCCAACGTAGGCTTGATAGTCGGTGACCTCGGGCACGCTCTGCAGATAGGCGCCCATTTCGCGCAGCACGGCCGCCGTGCGCTCCAGCGGTGTGCCCACCGGCATGTCCACGACCACCTGGAACTCCGACTTGTTGTCGAACGGCAGCATCTTCAGAACCACCAGCTTGAAGGCGGAGAGCGACACCGCGGCCAGGATCGCGACGACCACGCCACCCAGCAGCAGCAGGCGCGCCCTCCTGCCGCGCTCGCGATTCAGGAAGGGCGTGAGCAGCCTGGCAAACAGCGCGGCGAGGCCGCGGTCGAGGCGCGTCGGCCCGTGTGCGTGGGGTGCGTGGCCGAGCAGCTTGAGCGACAGCCACGGCGTGACGACGAAGGCGATCGCGAGCGAGATCAGCATCCCGATCGACGCATTGATGGGAATCGGGCTCATGTACGGTCCCATGAGCCCGGTGACAAAGGCCATCGGCAGCAGCGCCGCGATCACCGTCAGGGTGGCCAAAATGGTCGGTCCGCCGACTTCGTCCACCGCGACCGGAATGATGCCGGCGAGCGGCGTGTCGGACAGAAGCCGCCTGCGGTGGATGTTCTCCACGACCACGATGGCGTCGTCGACCAGGATCCCGATCGAGAAGATCAGCGCGAACAGCGACACCCGGTTCAGCGTGAAGCCCCAGGCCCAGGAGGCGAACAGCGTCGCCGCCAGCGTCAGCAGTACCGCGACCCCGACGATGAGCGCCTCGCGCCGCCCGAGCGCGGCAAAGACCAGCGCCACCACCGAAAGCGTGGCGAAGATCAGCTTCTGGATCAGCTTCATCGCCTTGTCGTTGGCCGTCTCGCCGTAGTTGCGCGTGACCGTGACCTCGACGCCTTCGGGGATGACCGTGCCCTTGAGCAGTGCGACCTGGCGCGTGATGCGATCGGCCACGTCGACCGCGTTCTCGCCCGGCTTCTTGGAAACGGCGAGGGTCACCGCCGGAAACTCGCCCGACTGCTTCACGCCTTTGGCCGCCGCCTGACGTCCGGTCCCGAACCAGGCGTACTGCGCCGGCAGGTCAGGCCCTTCCTCGACCCGCGCCACGTCGCTGATGAAGATCGGCCGGCCGTCGGCTACCCCGACCACCAGGTGGCGCACGTCCGCGGCGCTGGCGAGATAGGTCCCCGTCTGCACCAGGATCTCGCGGTTGTCGCGCGTCAGTGTTCCGGCCGGCTGCGAAGCGTTCGCCACTTGCAGCGCGCCGGCAATGTCCTGCGCCGTGATGCCGAACGCGTTCATCCGCTCCGGGTCCAGCAGCACTCGCACCACATGGCCGGGCCCCCCGATGGTATAGACGTCGCGCGTGCCCGCCACCCGCTTGATCTCGACTTCGGCGGCGTGCGCCACCCGCTCCAGCTCGAAGGCGCCGCGTTGTGGATCGGCCGTCCACAGGGTCAGCGTGACGATCGGAACATCGTCGATGCCCATCGGCTTGATGATCGGCTCGCCCACGCCGAGATTCGGCGACACCCAGTCCTTGCGCGACTGGATGGTGTCCATCAGCCGGATCACCGCGGTCTCGTGGGGAACGCCGACCTCGAACTGCGCCGTGAGCACCGCCATTCCCGGCCGCGAAACGGAGTAGACATGATCGATGCCGGTGATGCGCGAGATCACCTGTTCCGCCGGCGTGGCGATCAGACTCTCCACATCCCTGGCCGAGGCGCCGGGAAACGGAATGAACACGTTGGCCATGGTGACGTTGATCTGCGGCTCCTCTTCGCGCGGCGTCACCACAACCGCGAACAGGCCGAGCAGCACCGCCACCAGCGCGATCAGCGGCGTGAGCTGAGAATCGAGGAAGAAGCGCGCGATGCGACCGGAGAGACCCATGGGCGAAGGGTGAAGCGTGCGCGGCGAGGCGATCGGCACAAGGCGCTAGCCGGGAGGAAACACGACCGCCTGGGGCGTCAGACACGCGCGCCGGATATGAAAACTTTCTCCGTCCTCAACGGTCACGCGTCTTGCGTCGTTGTGCCTCACGCCTTTTCCTTCAACTTCGTGATCCCGAGCGCCGAGAGCACGACCTTTTCGTAGATCGGTTCGGTGGCGCCCTTCTTCATCTTGCGGATGAAGTATTTCTCGAAGGCCACTTTCGCCAGATGGACCCACTTCCCTTCGGTGAACCAGTTCACGTTGCGCGGCGGCATCTGCGGCAGCGCCACGAACGCCACGCCCGTGTCGCCGAAGTCGGCGAGGCAGACTGCGTTCCAGGTAGCCTTGTGCGTCGGCTGCCCGCCGTCGAGCACTTCGCGGATGTTGTGCGCCGTCGCGGTAACCATGGACTCGATCATGTAGCCGGTCTTGGGCGCTCCGGTCGGCACCGGCGTCTGCTCCACCGGAGGAATCGCTACGCACACGCCGACCGCGTAGATGTTCCGGAAGCTGGGATTGCGCTGGTACTCGTCGATCAGGATGAAGCCGCGCGGGTTGGTCAGTCCCTCGATGCCGAAGACGGCGTCGATGCCCTTGAAGGCCGGCAGCATCATGGAGTACCTGAATGGCAGCTCGTGCGGGCGCTTCTCCTTGCCCATGTCGTCGTATTCGACGACGTGCGCCTTGCCGGCCTCCACGCGCGCGGTTTTGGCATTGCAGATCCATTTGATGTTGCGTTCGCGCATCGCGGATTCGAGCAGCGTCTTGGAGTCGCCCACACCGCCCAGGCCGAGATGGCCGATGTAGGGTTCGGGCGTCACGAACGTGATCGGCACCCGGTCGCGGATTCGGCGCTTGCGCAGGTCGGTGTCCATGATGAACGCGTACTCGTAGGCCGGCCCGAAACACGAGGCGCCCTGCACCGCGCCCACCACGATGGGGCCGGGATTCTGCACGAACGCCTCCCACGCCTCGCCCGCGACAACGGCATGATCGACGTGACACACGGACTGGGTGTGTCCTTGAGGTCCCAGGCCTTCGACCTCCTCGAAGGCGAGCTTCGGTCCCGTGGCGATCACCAGGAAGTCGTAGGCGATCCGTCGCCCATCGACGAGTTCGACTTCGTTCGTCCCGGGATGGACGCGCTTCGCGCCCACCGGAATGAAGTCGATGCCTTTCCTTGCGAGATGGGGACCGGCCTCGAACTCGATGTCCTTGCGTTGGCGCCAGTTCACCGCCACCCACGGGTTGGATGGGACGAAGTGGAAGGTCGGGACATTCGAGATCACCGTCACCTTGTCTTGTGACCGCGCCAGCGCCTTCATCTCATAGGCCATCGGCATTCCGCCGAGGCCGGCCCCGAGTATGACGATATGTGCCATGGCAGACTCCTGTGCTGAACGCGCGCCGGGACCGTCCCGGGGCGCCGAGCGCTACGAACTCGCGGGCACTGTCTTCATGCCCGCCTTGATGGGATCGATTGCCACACGCTCGCCCGCCGACACGCCGGCGAGAACCTCGATGTCCCCCTGGCCCGCGGGTTCGCCCAACCGGACCTGGCGGAAGCTCACCGTCCCGTCGGGC
Organism: Burkholderiales bacterium; assembly: GCA_035560005.1. Lineage (NCBI taxonomy): Bacteria > Pseudomonadati > Pseudomonadota > Betaproteobacteria > Burkholderiales > Burkholderiales bacterium. Next base: position 33,011 of record DATMAN010000011.1, read on the forward strand.
TTGACGACGTAGACGCCGGTCACCTCGCTGCGCTTGACCACCGAGGAGACCGGCACCACCAGCTTGCGCGCGCGGCCGACCGTGAAATAGGCGCGCGCGAACATCCCCGGATAGACATCGCGAACGTTTTCCGGGAGATCGAGCCGCACGCGCGTGGCATGGGTCCTGGGGTCGGCCGCCGGCAGCACCGTGATCGAGCGTGCCTCGATCCATTTGTTGAGAGACGGAATCTCCACCATGGCCCGCGGGCTGGCACGCACTTCGGCCACTTTGTACTGCGGGACGCTCGCGATCACGCGCATGTCCCGCGGGTCGAAGCCGGTCATCAGCGGCTTGCCCGGCGTGGCCATTTCACCCACTTCCACGTGGCGCGCCGACACCACGCCGCTGTAGGGCGCGACCACCACGGTATAGCTCTTGGTCGTCGAAGCCTGGCTGGCGCCGGCGCGCGCCGCCTTCAACTGTGCTTCGGCCACACGGTACTCGGCCTCGGCCTTGTCCAGCGCCGCCTGGCTGATGAACTTCTGCGCGGCGAGTTCGCGGCTGCGTTGCAGGGCCGCGCGCGCGTTCTCGAAGGCGGCCTGCGCCTGGGCCACCTGCGCCTCGGAGCCCGCCACCACCTGGCTCGCTTCGGTCTCGTCGATGCGCACGATTACCTGTCCCTTTCTGACGTAATCGCCGACGTCGTAATGGACCTCGACGATGCGGCCGGTCACCTGGGCCGACACGGTCGACTGCTTGACGGCTTCGACCACCGCCTCCGCCGCATAGGTGAGGTCCACTTCGCGGTATTGCACCTCGGCCGTCTGCAACGGCTGCGCCTGTGCCACCGGAAACGCGAGCACCGAAAGTGCGAAGGCGGCGCGCGCCACCATCGAAACGGGCGATGACAGGGGTTCGTGCATGCTGGAAATCATGGGCCAGGCGATGCGCAGGGTCTGCGACCAAAGTCCCAGAATCGGACCGCAGCATCTTGCCCGCCCGCCGGACCTGAGTATTGACGTGGGTCAAGCTGCGGCGCGAGCCGTCTCGCCGGAGCGGGCGGATCGAAAGGTGTAGGAATTGTCCTACGCCCGCCGTTCGGCATTCCTACATGCGTTTTCAGGGCGGCGCCGATAGCCCGGGCTGGCCGTGGCCCGCACACTGCGCACCATGCAAGAGGACGTTTCGTTCGTGCCCACCGACAAGCCGCCCCTTCGCGTGTACCTCGTGGAAGACTCCGAACTCGTGCGCGAGCGGCTGGAAGAAATGCTTTCTTCCATCGCGGGTGCCTTGAGCGTCGGAAAGGCGAGCGGAGTGTCCGAGGCGATCCAGGGCATCCTCGCCTCGCATCCCGACGCCGTCGTGCTGGACGTGCGTCTGGCCGACGGCAACGGCTTCGAGGTGCTGCGCGCCGTGCACGAGCAGGCTCCCGACATCGCCTTCTACGTGCTCAGCAATTTTTCGAGCGAGCCTTACCGGCGGCTGGCCGAGCAGCTCGGCGCCACCCAGTTCTTCGACAAGACGACTGAATTCGAGCGCATGCGCGAGGTGCTCAGCGCCCGCGCCGCCAGAACCTTGAACTGATCCACCAGGAGGAGACAACCATGCCCGCCGCTGCCGTTGCACGACTTCAGCCACGAATCGTCCAGATCGTCCCGGAACCCGGTCAGAGCGCGCGGAAGTTTGAGATCACCTGTTCGAACTGCAACCTGCGCGAGCTGTGCCTGCCCGGCACTCTGTGCGTCGAGGACCTGCAGCGCGTCGAAGGCTTGGTCTACGCCCGCCGGCGCGTGAAGCGCGGCGAGGCCCTGTTCAACGCGGGCGACGCGTTCAACGCGATCTATTCCATTCGCAGCGGCTTTCTCAAGACCGTCGTCATCGACGATAACGGACGCGAGCAGGTGACCGGCTTCTTCATGGGCGGCGAACTGCTGGGCATGGAAGGCATCGGCGCAGGGCGCTATCACGCCGCCGCGGTGGCGCTGGAGGACAGCGAGGTGTGCGTCATGCCCTTCTCGCTGATCGAGCAGATGGCGCGCGAGATACCCGCGCTGCAGCGCCGGCTGCACGCGGTGCTGGCGCGCGAGATCGTGCGCGACCACGGCGTAATGATGCTGCTTGGTTCGATGCGCGCCGAGGAACGCCTGGCGACCTTCCTGCTCAACCTCTCGTGGCGCTTCACGCGTCGCGGCTACTCGCCATCCGATTTCCATCTGCGCATGACGCGCGAGGAGATCGGCAGCTATCTCGGCCTGAAGCTCGAAACGGTGAGCCGCCTGTTCTCGCGCTTCCAGCAGGAGCGGTTGATCGAGGTCCAGCAGAAGCACGTGCGCATCCTCGACATCGCCGGCCTCAAACGGATCATGAACCGGCCCGAGTGAAAGGCCGGTTCGGCGCCTGCCTGATTGCGCGAGCCGGCAGGACAACCGCCCTGAAGTAGAGATAGACGAACGCGATGGTCCCGAGCAGGTCGGCCAGCCAGTCGAATACCGAAGCGTCGCGGCCGCGGATGTA
>DATMAN010000012.1 GCA_035560005.1 Burkholderiales bacterium
GCGCAACTCGAACTGCCTCGCGATCGCGCCCACCGCGACCATCGCCAACATCGTCGGCGTTTCGGCCTCGATCGAGCCCACCTACCAGAACCTCTACGTCAAATCGAACCTCTCGGGCGAGTTCACGGTGGTGAACGAGTACCTGGTCGCCGACCTCAAGCGCGCCGGCCTGTGGGACGAGGTGATGATCGCCGACCTCAAGTACTTCGACGGCAATCTCGGCCGCATTGACCGCGTGCCTGCGGAGCTGCGGCGCCTGTACGCCACCGCGTTCGAGATCGAACCGAAGTGGCTGGTCGAGGCGGCGGCGCGCCGGCAGAAGTGGATTGACCAGTCGCAGTCGCTCAACCTCTACATGGCGGGGGCCTCGGGCAAGATGCTCGACGAGACCTACAAGCTCGCCTGGATCCGGGGGTTGAAGACCACCTATTACCTGCGGGCGCTCGGTGCGACGCACGCGGAGAAATCCACCGTCAAGCCGGGGCAGCTGAACGCCGTGCCGGCCGCCGCGCTCGGCGGCGGCCACGCGCAGTCTGCCGCAGCCGAGAGCGCAAGGTTCTGCGCCCTCGACAGCCCGGAATGCGAAGCCTGCCAGTGATGCTGAGCTTCGAGGACGACTCCGGAACCGGCCCGATCGCGGGGCTCGCGCATGCCCCTCAGCCGGGTTTCCTGCCCGCCGGCGGGGCGGGGCCCGTGCCGGGGGGCGGCCGCTTCGCCGCCGGCAACGCGTTTCGCCGCATCACGGTGGAGGACAAGCGGGTCATCAATTCGCGCGCCGACGTCAATCAGCTCGTGCCCTTCAAGTACAAGTGGGCCTGGGACAAATACCTCGCGGCCTGCGCCAACCACTGGATGCCGCAGGAAATCAACATGAGCCGCGACATCGCGCTGTGGAAGGATCCGAACGGGCTGACCGAGGACGAGCGGCGCATCGTCAAGCGCAACCTCGGCTTTTTCGTCACCGCGGATTCGCTCGCGGCGAACAACATCGTGCTCGGCACCTACCGCCATATCACCGCACCCGAGTGCCGCCAGTACCTGCTGCGCCAGGCGTTCGAGGAGGCGATCCACACCCACGCCTACCAGTACATCGTCGAGAGCCTGGATCTGGACGAGGGCGAGGTGTTCAACGCCTACCACGAGGTGCCCTCGATCCGCGACAAGGACGAGTTCCTGATCCCGTTCATTGACACGCTGACCGATCCCGCCTTCCGCACCGGCACGCCGGAGTCCGACCAAAGGCTGCTGAAGAGCCTCACCGTGTTTTCCTGCCTGATGGAGGGCTTGTTCTTCTACGTCGGCTTCGTCCAGATTCTCGCGCTCGGGCGCCAGAACAAGATGACCGGGGCGGCCGAGCAGTACATGTACATCCTGCGCGACGAATCCATGCACTGCAACTTCGGCATTGACCTCGTCAATCAGATCAAGCTTGAGAATCCGCATCTGTGGACACCGGAGTTCCGCGACGAGCTTGCCGACGTGTTCCGGCGCGCGGTCGAGCTGGAGTACCGCTACGCCGAGGACACCATGCCGCGCGGAGTGCTCGGCCTCAACGCGCCGATGTTCAAGGAGTACCTGCGCTTCATCTGCAACCGGCGCTGCCAGCAGATCGGGCTCGATGCGCTTTTCCCGGGGGCGACGAACCCCTTTCCCTGGATGGCGGAGATGATTGACCTGAAGAAGGAGCGCAACTTTTTCGAGACGCGCGTGCTGGAGTACCAGACCGGCGGCGCGCTGAGCTGGGACTGAGACCGGACGAGGAGCGCAAGATGCACAAAGTGACCGCGTGCAGGGCCGAGGAGGACTACAAGCTCTGGATCCGCTTCGAGGATGGGCTGGAGGGCAGCGTCTTCCTCGGCAATCTGCTGGAGATCGGCGCGTTCAGGCTCTGGCTCGACGTGCGCGAGTTCGAAAAGGTGAGCGTGGATCCCGAGACCGCGACGGTGACCTGGGAGGGCGGCATCCGGCTCGACCCGGAAGTGCTGTACCAGGATCTCGCCGCCCGGGCAGGGCGCTAGCGATGCGGCGCGCGCAGCGTCGCGACGGATTCGGCGGACGGACGGGAAGCGATTCCCGGTCGGCGCCGGATAGGCCGGGGCGGCAATGCCCGGCTTCTTTGCAACTTCCTTAAAGGAGACCGTTATGGCGAAGAAGAAAGCGAAAAAAGCGGCGAAGAAAAAGAAGAAGAAGAAAGCATCAAAAAAGAAGAAATCGTCCAAGAAGAAAGCAATAAGAAGGGAAGCGGGTAAGAAGAAGAAAGCCGCCAAGAAGAAGCCAGC
>DATMAN010000013.1 GCA_035560005.1 Burkholderiales bacterium
TGGCTCACCGGATTGAACGAGATCGACAGCGGAACCACCATCGCCGGCGGCACCAACTTCGGCGACGCGACGCAAAACATCGTCAGCGGCGCCAGGAATCTCGGCAACCTCGGGCGCGGGCTCAATATCGGGGTGATCCGCGGCCAGGTGACGATCCCGGGACTGGGCACCATCACCAACCTGGCGGTGCTGGCGCGAGCGCTGGAAACCAACAGCAAGGCCAACATCCTGTCCACCCCCAACATCCTCACGCTCGACAACGAAGAAGCCAAGTTCGTCGTCGGGCAGAACGTGCCGTTTATCACCGGACAGTTCCTCCCGCAGACCGGGGGCGCGACGGTCACTCCCTTTCAAACGATCGAGCGGCGCGACGTCGGCCTGACCCTGAAGGTCAAGCCTCAGGTGACCGAAGGCGGAACGATCAAGCTCGCCATCTACCAGGAAGTGTCGAGCGTCCAGGAACCGGAAACCACCGCCGGAATCATCACCAACAAGCGCTCCCTGGAGACCAACGTGGTGGTCGAAGACGGCAGCATCGTGGTTCTGGGCGGCCTGGTGCAGGACCAGCTCAACAACACGGTGGAGAAGGTGCCGATCCTCGGGAACCTCCCGCTGCTCGGGCATCTGTTCCGCTACGAGACGCGGCGCAACCAGAAAACCAATCTGATGCTCTTCCTGCGCCCACACGTGGTGCGGGACGAGTCTGCTTCGCGCGTGTTGACGGTGGATCGCTACGACTACATGCGCAACCTTCAGCAGCAGACGCAGACCCAACGCCACTTCGCCTTGCCGCCGATGCAGGGACCGGTCATGCCGGAATTTCACATGGGACAGAAGCCGCGCGCGGCGCAACCACAGACGGGGACACAGCCACCGGCCGACGCGCGATGAGGCAGCCGGTTCCTTATTCGTTTGCGAAGGCGCATCGCGTGCTCGCGGCCGGCGAACGCGACGGCTGCCTGGTGCTGTGGGTGACCGAGCGCACGCCGGCCACCGCGATCGCCGAGGTGCGTCGCGCGCTGGCCCGCGAGATCGCCCTGGAGCTGGTGGACGATCCGCGCTTCGAGGAGGGCCTGCGCGCCGCATACGTGGATAGCGGCGAGCACGCCGCCTCGGTCGTGGGCGAGGTGGAAAGCGAAGTGGACCTCGACCGGCTGATGCAGGACATGCCGGAGGTGGAGGACCTGCTGGACGCGCGCGACGATGCGCCCATCGTCCGCATGCTCAATGCCATGCTCTCGCAGGCGGTGCGGGAGGGCGCCTCCGACATCCACTTCGAGCCCTTCGAGAGCTATTCGGTGGTGCGCTTCCGGGTCGACGGTACGTTGCGCGACGTGGTGCGGCCGCGACGCGGCCTGCATGCCGCACTGGTGTCGCGCATCAAGATCATGGCCAACCTCGACATCGCCGAGAAGCGCCTGCCGCAGGACGGCCGCATCATGCTGCGCTTGGGCGGGCGGCCGATCGACGTGCGGGTTTCGACGCTCCCCGCGGGCCATGGCGAACGCGTGGTGCTGCGCCTGCTGGACAAGGAGCGCGGCCGGCTCACGCCGGAGAAGCTGGGAATGGCCCAGGACACGCTGGCCGGAGTCGAGGCGCTGGTGCGGCAGAGCCACGGCATCGTGCTGGTGACTGGGCCCACGGGCAGCGGCAAGACCACGACCCTCTACGCCATGCTCTCGCGCGTGGACACCGCCACCACGAACGTGCTCACCGTGGAAGATCCGATCGAGTACGACCTGCCCGGCATCGGACAGACGCAGGTCAATCCACGGATCGGCATGACCTTCGCGCGCGCCTTGCGCGCCATCCTGCGCCAGGATCCGGACGTCATCATGATCGGCGAGATCCGGGATGCCGAGACCGCGCAGATCGCGGTCCAGGCTTCTCTCACCGGTCACCTGGTGCTGGCGACTCTCCACACCAACGATTCGATCTCGGCGGTCACACGGCTCATCGACATGGGCATCGAGCCGTTCCTCCTGTCCTCGTCGCTTCTGGGGGTGCTGGCTCAGCGCCTGGTGCGCAGGCTCTGCCCGGTGTGCCGGCGGCAGGACGCGCACGGCCGCTGGCATGCGGCGGGCTGCCCCGCGTGCGGGAACACCGGCTACAGCGGTCGCACCGGCATCTATGAGCTGCTGATGGTGGACGATCGGGTTCGCGAGGCGATCCACGGCGGGGAAGGGGAGCACGCCCTGCGCGCGCTCGCGCGCTCGCGCGGCTTCCGCACCATGGCCGAGGACGGCGCACGCTGGGTGGCGGACGGCACGACGTCGGTCGAAGAGCTGGCGCGGGTGACGCGGGAGGAGTAAATGGGCACGTCGGGCCGAAGTCTTGCGCCTGTTCCCAAAACCTGAGATGGCCACATTCCGGTACGAAGCGGCGCGGGCGAATGCCCGCATCGAAAGCGGCGAGCTGGAGGCGGACAGCGCCAGGGCGGCGCGGACCGCCCTGCGTGCCCGAGGGCTTCTGCCGATCTCGGTCGAGCCGGCTGGGAGCACCGGCGCCAAGTCGCGGGAAGTTTCCCGGAATCGCCTGCCCCCGGCCGAACTCGCGCTGGCGACCCGGCAGCTTGCGAGTCTGATCAGCGCCGGTCTGCCGCTGGATCTGGCGCTCTCCACGCTGGCGGAGCAGGCGGACAGCGAAGCCCAGCGGGAGGTGTTTCGCACTGTGCGCTCGGATGTCGCCTCCGGATACCGGCTGGCCGACGCCCTTGCGCGACACCCCAGGGTCTTCCCGCAGGTCTATTGCGCCACCGTGGCGGCCGGCGAACAGGCCGGGAGTTTCGGCACCGTGCTCGAGCGGCTGGCGCAGTACCTGGAGGACCGTCAGGCCCTGCGCACCAAGCTAGTGGGTGCGGCGACCTATCCGGCGATCGTCGCCGTGGTGGCATTCGGGATCGTGCTGTTTCTGATGACCTATGTCGTTCCGCAGGTGGTCCAGGTCTTCGAACAGACCCGGCAGGTATTGCCGTGGCCCACGCGCTTGCTGCTGGCTGTGAGCGCTTTCCTGGAGACCTTCGGGCTCTGGCTGCTGCTGGGACTTGGGGCCGCGCTGTGGGGAGTGCGCGCCGCGCTGCGTCGGCCGGGCCCGAAAACCGCCTGGGATCGACGAGTGCTGAGTCTGCCGCTGTTCGGACGTCTGGTGCAGGGCATCGATAGCGCGCGTTTTGCCGCGACGATGGCGATGCTCACCGAGGCGGGAGTGCCCATTCTGCGCGCGCTCGCCGCCGCACAGGCCACACTGGGCAACTCGGTCCTGCGCGGCGTGGTGAGAGAAGCGATCGAGCGGGTGCGCGAAGGATCGAGTCTGGGGCGGGCGCTGGCCCAGGCGAAGGTCTTTCCGCCCGTTCTGATCCGGCTGATCGAGGTTGGAGAGGCCACCGGCCAACTACCCCAGATGCTCGCTCACGCCGCGCGCAACCAGACCCGCGAAGTGGAGCGCCGTGCGACGGCATTGGCCACGTTGCTCGAGCCGGTCCTCATTCTGGTGATGGGCGCCGTCGTGCTGGGCATCGTGCTCGCCGTCCTGATGCCGATCATCGAGATCAATCAGCTCGTGCGCTGATACAGGATCGGCAGGCTTGCCGGCCCGTTTTCGCCGCAGTGGTCAGCGTGCCCGACGCGCTGCGTGAGGACCGAACGCTTCGCTTCGAAAGCTGCTACCGCGCCCCTTCACCGGACAGTACGACCCGCATCGTCTTCAGCACGATGATCAGGTCCAGCAAGAGCGTGTGGTTCTTGACGTAGTACAGGTCGTACTGGAGTTTCTTGATCGCGTCTTCGATTGACGCGCCGTAGGAGAACCGCGTCTGCGCCCACCCGGTGATTCCCGGTTTGACGCTGAGCCGGGCGCGGTAGAACGGGATCTTCTCCGTCAGCTCGTTCACGAAGAACGGCCGCTCCGGACGCGGACCCACGAAGCTCATGTCGCCTTTGAGCACATTGAAGATCTGTGGCAGCTCGTCGATGCGCGACCGGCGGATGAAGTTTCCAACCGCCGTGATGCGCGGATCGTCCGCACGTGCCCACTGCGGGACACCGTCTCGCTCCGCATCTACGGTCATGCTCCGGAACTTCAGCAGCCGGAACGTTCTGCCGCCGCGTCCGACCCGTTCCTGGCTATAGAACACCGGCCGGCCGCTTTCAATCAGGATGGCGACGGCGGTCAGCACCATGATCGGGGCAGTTGCGAGCAGCAGGAGAATCGACGCAACCAGATCGAACGTGCGCTTGACGAAGTTCCGGCCCCAGCCTTGGCGGAAGCCCTCGCTGTAGATCAGCCACCCGGCCTTCAGCGAATCGATCGGGATCTCGCCGCGAAAACGCTCGAAGAAGGTGGGCAGGCAACTGACGCGAACGCCTGCCAGCCGGCAGTCCACCAGATCGCGCAGCGGCAGCATCCCGCCTCGTTGCTCACGGGCTGCGACCACGATCTCGTCCACGCGCAACTTCCTTGCCGCGTCCACCAGGGAGGTTCCCGCCGGAACGATCCGTTCCGGCGAAACAGCCAGGTCCTCCGCACGTCCGAGCGGATAGAACGCAACCACGGCGATACCGGCCGCCCTGTGCAGCGCCCGTTCGACGGCAGAGGCGTCGCGTCCGGTCCCGACGACCAAGATGCGGTACGTCAGAAGGTCGTTGCGGATGCCCGAAAAGACGAAGACCCCGCGGACCAGCACGAGACCTGGAATCGCGATGAGCAGGCTTTGGGCGAGAGGGTTCTCGAACCCGTGGCTGTTTGGTCCGAACGAAATGGCCACGTAGGCGACCGGTATCGCCATGACCAGCGCAAACTCCCGGCTCGCGATCAGGCGGATCAGGTCGCCGGGATAATCGTGAAGGTGCAGTCCGAGCCTCAGATTGATGAACACGCTCAGGCTGGCCAGCGTCAGCGCGAGAAGCAGGACGATGCTCAGACTCTCGATGTGGCTGGAAGCATCGATCTGCGCCGCAACCACCAGGATGGCGAACGAGACGAGCAGTGCCTCCAACGCCACCTGCAGCGCGACTGCAACAGGAATGCGATAACCGTAGACAAAAACCATTGCCCCCCCTTGAAGAACGTGCCTACTGCTGCGGTTGTTCTTGGGCTGGTGCCGGACATTCCGGACAACGGCCAATGCCCGACAACGCCAGCCCGTGTAATTGTTATGGCCTTACATTGCAATGCGGCTGCAGTCCATCAGAGCCGGGAAGGGGGAAGCGGCATAGGGGCGGGACTCCAACCCTTGCCGGGCTTGAGGGCGAACGCGTCAACGGCGATGCAGGCTTGCGCCGTGCGCGAAGCAATGCATCCGTAACGCCCAAAAAGGAATGCCTCCCTTCCTGCTACTGCTTGCGGTTCAGCGAACCGCCAGGATTCTCGTTGTTGTTGCTTCTACCCCTTCCTGGCTCTACCGCGGACGCCGCTGCGCGGCAGGCGACCTTTCCGTGTAGCCAGCCAAGGCCCTTTTATCGTTTACCCTGCTTCTAGGCACAGGCTGGATGTCGCCGACCGACGACATCAGCATAGACCAAGACTTTCGAGCAAGCAAACAATAGCTTGCGACGGCGGCATGGAAACATCATCTTATGCTTCAAGATGTCTCTCCAAGTACTTGACTGACCGTAACGTGGAAGAGGCAATGGCGTGTTGGGCATTGCCTACTTGCGGTACGATAGCGGGCCGGCGGCCGCGTCCAGTGCGTGGACCATGTGTGATCGTTCATCTGTTTCTTGAGAAGGCTCGAGGAGCCGCCCGAGGGTGCGTCGCGGGATGCCGGAAACAACGCTCTGGCCAACTTTTCTCAGGAGGTTGTCATAACACACGGTAGAACAGCGGAGAAGACCGGTTCCCGGCGAGCCGGGGGCCCGATCAATGCGCTGACCGTCGACGTGGAAGACTACTTTCACGTGTCGGCGCTGGCGCCCAGCATCGATCGCAACACCTGGTCTTCGCGCCAATCCCGGGTTGTCGGCAACACTCGGCGGCTGCTCGCGCTTTTCGAGGAATTCGGGGTTCGCGGAACTTTCTTCGTGCTGGGATGGGTGGGCGAGAGGTTTCCGCAGTTGGTCAAGGAGATCGCCGCGCGCGGTCACGAAATCGCCTGCCACGGGTTCTCACATCGGCTGGTCTATGAACAGTCTCCCAAGGAATTTCGCGAGGAGACGGTCCGATCGAAGAAACTGCTCGAGGATATCAGCGGATCCGAAGTGCTCGGGTATCGGGCGGCGAGCTACTCGATCGTGGAGGAATCCCTTTGGGCCCTCGATATTCTGGCCGAGCTGGGATTCGTTTACGACTCGAGCATCTTTCCCGTGCGCCACGACCGGTACGGTATCCCCGATGCCGAGCGGCGTCCGCACAGAATGACTACGCCCAACGGCAGTGCGATCCTGGAATGGCCGCTCGCCACGGCAAGCATCTTCGGGTTGAGGTTGCCCGTTGCGGGCGGGGGATACTTCAGGCTGTTTCCGTACTGGCTCTCTCGCTGGGGCCTCGAGTCGATCAACGGGCGCGAGGCGCGGCCGTTCATCTTTTATCTGCACCCATGGGAGATCGATCCGGGGCAGCCGCGCGTGCCCGCGAGTTGGTTGTCGCGGTTTCGCCATTACACGAATCTGCACAAGTGCGAAGAGCGCTTGCGACGGCTGCTCGGCGAGTTCGAATTTGCCCCTGCAAGGGAGGGGTTGGCGCAGCTCGGCCTGCTCTGACCATCGTGCCTGCATCGACGCCCGAGGTCCGGTGAACCGCGCTCCACAGGTCGCAATGCCGTAGGCGCCGTTCGTGGATAATGCCTGCTAACGGCCCATCATGCGTTACCATGTCTCAGATTCATTCAATGGCTGCGACGATCGCGCGCGGCCCCGAAACAACCACAACCGAAGCGACAAGCCTGAGAAAAGGGAGAGTTCTTTGCATGGATTCGATAGCAACGTCAGCCGCGGGCCGCATGTCTCACTCAGCCGCTCGCGCGCGTAGTTTTGCGTGCCGCTTCTGCGGCACTGCGCTGAAGACCACCTTCGTGGACCTGGGCATGTCGCCCTTGTGCGAGTCCTATGTCAGCTCCCATCAGCTTGCCGAGATGGAGCCGTTTTACCCGTTGCACGCCTACGTGTGCGACCAGTGTTTTCTGGTTCAGCTACAGGAGTTCGTGACCCCCCAAGAGATCTTCACCGAGTATGCATACTTCTCTTCTTATTCGACGAGCTGGGTGGAGCACGCGCGCCGCTACGCCGAGATGATGATCAAACGCTTCAGGCTCGGCCCGGCCTCGAAGGTGATGGAGATCGCCAGCAACGACGGCTATCTGCTACAGCACTTCGTCGCGCGCGGGATCCCGGTGCTCGGCATCGAGCCTGCAGCCAACGTCGCCAAGGCCGCGATCGACAAGGGCATACCGACAACCGTGCAGTTCTTCGGCCGCAAGACCGCGACGTCGATCGCCGCCGAGCACGGCCGGCCCGATGTCCTTCTGGGGAACAACGTGCTGGCACATGTGCCGGACATCAACGATTTCGTCGGCGGGATGAAGATCCTGTTGGCGCCGCACGGCGTGATTACCATGGAGTTTCCGCACCTCGCGAGGCTCATCGCGGAGAACCAGTTCGACACCATCTATCATGAACACTTCAGCTACCTGTCGTTCGTGACCGTGGAGCGCATCTTCGCTCACCATGGATTGACGCTTTTCGACGTCGAGGAACTGCCGACCCACGGGGGTTCGCTGCGCATCTACGCGCGCCACGCGGAAAACGATGCCGTGCCGGTATCGGAGCGCGCGCACGCGCTGCGGCGGCGCGAGCTCGACGACGGCTTTCTGACGCTGGAGCGCTACCGCGGCTTCGAAGAGCAGGTCAAGGCGACCAAGCGCAAACTGCTGGCGTTCCTGATCGACGCCAAGGAGCGCGGAAAGAGGGTGGCTGGCTACGGTGCACCAGGCAAGGGCAACACGCTGCTCAATTACTGCGGCATTCGGACAGACTTCCTCGACTTTACGGTGGATGCCAATCCGTACAAACAGGGAAAGTACACCCCGGGCACGCGGATCCCGATCCTTGCACCGGATAAGATACGAGAAGCGCGCCCGGATTTCGTGTTGATCCTGCCATGGAACCTGAAGGACGAAATAGCCGCGCAGGCGGCGTACATCCGCGAGTGGGGTGGGAGGTTCGTAGTGCCGATTCCCGAAGTGCGCGTGTTCTGAGTGGCGCTTAGCCGCCACGCAACGACGATAAGGCTGATCTCAGGAAAATGAGAATACTTGTCACGGGCACTGAAGGGTATATCGGCGCGCGCCTGGCACCTTGGCTCAGCACGCGCGGTCACGAGGTCGTGGGTCTGGACACCGGCTTCTACCGCGACGGGACCTTGTACCTGGATCCGATCGGCCTGCCCCAATCTCCGCGCACTGTTTACAAGGATCTGCGCACGGTAACCGCAACGGACTTCGAAGGCTTCGAGGCTGTTGTCCACCTCGCCGAGTTGTCCAATGATCCGCTGGGCCAGAACCGTCCGGAGGTCACCTACAAGATCAATCATGAAGGCTCGGTCCGAATCGCAAGGGCCGCGCGTGAAGCAGGTGTGCGGCGATTCGTTTACGCCTCCTCGTGCAGCGTGTACGGTGTTGGTAGCGGGGAGTTTCTGGACGAAACCTCGCCGACCAATCCCCAGACTGCGTATGCGAAGTGCAAGGTCCTGGTGGAACGCGACTTGGCGCCGATGGCCGGCGCCGAGTTTTGCGTTACGTTTTTGCGCAACGCGACCGCCTACGGGCCGTCGCCGCGGATGCGCTTCGACATCGTGCTCAATGATCTGTGTGCGCTTGCGTGGACAAAGAAGAAGATCGCGATGGTCAGCGATGGCAGCCCATGGAGGCCGATCGTGCACGTCGAGGACATCTGCGAAGCGATTCGCTGCACGCTCGAGGCGCCACCGCAAGCGGTCAACGGGGAGATCTTCAACGTGGGTGCCACCACCGAAAACTACCGGGTACGCGAGATCGCTGCAATCGTCGCCGAAGCGTTTCCGGGCTGCGAAGTCACCGCCGGCCCGCCGAGTGCCGACAACCGCAGCTACCGGGTTTCGTTCGACAAGATTGCCAGTCGGCTGCCGGGATTCAGGGCACGCTGGACCGCCGCGGCCGGCGCCCGCGAATTGCGTCGCCTCTTCGAGCGAATCGAGTTCTCTCCGGAGTCCTACGAGTTCCGTGCGTTTACGCGACTGAAGCAGTTGAAGTACCTTCAGCGCACGCAACAGATCGACGAAGATCTGTTCTGGAGGCAGGAATGACAACGTCTCTTGCGCCGAGCATATCGGCTGAAACGGTCGGTCGATGAAAGTCGTTCTCTTCTGCGGCGGCCTCGGCACGCGACTGCGCGAACACTCGGATACGATCCCGAAGTCGCTGGTGAACATCGGATATCGGCCGATCCTCTGGCATTTGATGCGATATTACGCGCACTTCGGCCACAAGGAATTCATTCTGTGTCTTGGTTATCGGGGCGATCTCATTCGCGAGTTCTTCCTCGATTATCGCGAGGCGATGTCCTCGGATTTCGTGATGTCGGAAGGTGGACGTCGCATCGAGATTTTCGACGAAGGCATCGACGACTGGCGCATTACGTTTGTGGATACCGGGATGCACTCCAATCTCGGGCAGCGGTTGCTGCGCGTCAGGCATCTGGTCGAAGGGGATGAGATCTTTCTCGCCAATTACTCCGACGGGTTGAGCGATCTGCCGCTGGACTGGTATGTGGGCAGATTCCGTGCAGCCGATGCCGTCGCGAGTTTTGTGTCGGTGCGTCCCTCGCAGAGCTTCCACGCCGTGCACGCGGATGACAGCGGTCTGGTCACCGCGATCGAGCCGGTAAGCGCTTCGGATTACTGGATCAACGGTGGGTTCTTCTGTTTGCGGCGTGAGATCTTCGACTACATCCAGCCAGGGGAAGAACTCGTGGAACAGCCATTCAAGCGCCTTCTCGCGCAAGGAAAGCTGATCACGGTGAAATACGAAGGCTACTGGGCGGCCATGGATACCTTCAAGGACAAGATTACGCTGGATCGCATGGAAGCACGTGGCGACTGCCCCTGGATGGTCTGGAAGAAGACGAAGTGAGAACTCGGGTAGTTCCGGTCTTGCTCGCCTCGCGGCTCGGAGCCGCTCTCGCACCACGCCACGCTCCCAAGAGAGTCCGGGTTAGTTGTGTTGCGGCTGGTACCTGAAATCCGCGCGGGTCGCCCGTTGCGGCTGCTGTGCATCGGCGCGCATAGCGACGACCTCGAAATCGGCTGCGGAGCGACTGTGATGAGCTGGCTGGCCGGCGTGCGCAGGATCGAGGTGACATGGGTCGTTCTCAGCGCAGAGGGAGTCCGGGCCTCGGAAGCTCATCGGAGTGCCCGTGCGCTCCTGGCGCGTGCGACCAAATCCAGAGTCGTGATTGGCTCGTTCAGAGACGGTCATCTTCCAGGACAGTACGTCGACGTGAAGGGGTTTTTCGAAGATCTTAAAGGGAAGGTAAACCCCGACGTGGTTCTGACGCACTGGCTGGGGGATCGGCATCAGGATCATCGGCTCGCTGCGGATCTGACCTGGAACACCTGGCGCAATCACGTCGTTCTCGAATACGAGATTCCCAAGTACGAAGGTGACCTGGCGCCGCCCAATGCCTACGTTCCCATATCTGCCGCGATCGCGCGCCGAAAGGTCGGTCACCTGCGGCGTTATTTTTCGTCACAACGCAGCAAAGACTGGTTCGTTGCCGAAAACTTCCTGGGGTTGATGCGGCTTCGCGGCCTGGAATCCCGTTCGCCGAGCGGCTTCGCGGAAGCCTTTCACGCGAGGAAACTGGTACTTTGAGATACCGTCCGGACCGATGAAGCCGACGGCCTCCCGAGATCGATGAGCTCGAGCCACGAGTTGAGCGAGCAGCGCGGATCCGCCGCTATGACTTCGTCTTTGTGGG